>DASCOW010000246.1:0-10918 GCA_036012205.1 Verrucomicrobiota bacterium | reverse complement strand
TGCAAAGACTGGAGCCAGCTCTGGCTCAACGAGGGATTCGCCACCTACTACACACACCTTTTCGCAGGGGACAAGGACGGTATCGACGAAATGCGCTACGGCCTTTATCGCGACCGGAAAAGCCTCACCGGCCGCGGCGGCGACACCACCGCGATGGTCAACCGCAAATACAGCTATCCGCAGGAAATGTTCCGAAAATACGGGTTCATGTCCTATTCCAAGGGAAGCTGGGTATTGCACATGCTGCGCTCACAACTCGGCCCGGAGCTGTTCCGCAAATCTGTGAAGGCCTACCTCGAACGGCACAAGCACGGCAACGTTGTCACAGAGGATTTGCGCTCGATTATCGAGGAAATCTCCGGCCAGTCGTTCGACCGGTTCTTCGACCAGTACGTCTTTCACGCGCACCATCCCGAGTTGAAAATCAGCTATGAGTGGAACGAGAAAACCAAGCTGGCCAAGCTCAGCGTAAAGCAGGAGCAAAAGGTTGACGCGAACGTCGTCCTGTTTCACGTACCTCTACCGATTCGCTTCAAGGTCGATGGCCAAATCGTCGATCGCAACCTGCAGATCACCAAGACAGCCGAAGACTTTTATATCCGCTTGGCCAAGGCACCAAAGATCGTGCAGATCGATCCCGACGTGACACTCCTGGCCAAGCTCAGCTTCGCTCCACCGACGGCTCAGATTCATGCGCAGTTGGCTGATGAAAGCAACGCGATTGGCCGATTGCAGGCTGTGGAACTCTTGGCCAAGCGCAAAGACAAAACCACCCGCGAGAAACTGAAACACGCGCTGCAGAACGACTCATTTTACGCCGTGCGAATCGCGGCCTCAAAGGCCCTGCGCAGCATTGGCGGTGACGCCGCCCTGACCGCGCTGACCGACTCGACCGACCAGTCCAACGCCAGAGTGCGCCAGCAGGTGATCTCCGACATCGCCGGCCAGTACAAACCGGAGGCCTTGGCCGCGCTCAAGCAGAGCTTGGCCAGCGAGAAAAATCCGGGCATCCGCGCCCGCGCGATTGGCGGCCTCGCCGGCCACGACGACAAGCAGGCCAGCGAGTTGATCGACGCAGCGCTTGGTTCCGAGTCGTTTCGACACCAACTCGCAGACGCCGCTGTGAGTGCACTCCGAAAACAGGACATCCCAGCGAACATTGCCAAAATTCACGCCGCGCTGGAAAACGATGGTAAGAGATTCACAACCAACGGCTACGCCTCAGGCCTGCGAGCACTTGGCTACTTGGCACGAAACCAAAAAAACAGGACCGACATCCGTGAGTTCCTCATCGGCCACGTGAACAATCCCAAGCGCCGAGTCGCCGGGGCCGCCATCACAGCGCTTGGCGAACTGGGCGATCCCCGGGCTATTGCCGTGCTGGATAAGTTCACCGGTGCGGCCGAGGATGACCCCGCTCGAAAAGCCGCTGAACAGGCGATCGAGAAACTCCGTGCCGGCCGCAAGCCAGTTGACGATTTCAAAAACCTCCGCAGAGAAGTCACCAGCCTGAAGCAGTCCAACTCTAAGCTAACCAATGAGTTAGACGATCTCAGAAAGCGATTCGACGCCTCGCTCCCCGCCAAAAAACAAGCGGAGAAAAAGTGAAACTTTTTCTTTTTTTCGGTTAATTAATGAATAGTTCTACGGTTTGGCATGTCTCAAGCCCAAGCCAATAGGCAAAGCATACAATGAAAATATACAAACTAATACTAACGACGCTCGCCATCTCCGTGGCGATGCTTTCCTCCAATGCAGACGAGAAGAAGCCGGCGGTCGCCAAGACCGACAAAGCGGCCAAGGAACGCACCGTACGAGGCACTCTCATGTGCGCCAAGTGCACGCTCAAAAAAACCGATGCCTGCCAGGCCGCGCTAGAGATGAAGCGCAAGGACAAGAACGGCAAGGAAGTCGCCCGTGTGCTCCTGCTGAAGAACAACGAGGCCACCAAGGCCATTCACAGCAAGATTTGCAAAGGCCAGAAAGTGGCCGTTGCGGTGACCGGAAAACTTGATGGCAAAGGCAAAAGCCGCGTGCTGGTCGCCAGCAAGATCAACGACAAACCTGCCCCAGCCAAAAGAGGCGGCAAGAGAAAAGGCAAAAACGCAGGCGCCAATAAGAAAAAGAAGGAAGCCTAATCGGCCTGTCCAATTTTTCAGCACGCCCCGGCCAACCTGGCTTGGGGCGTTTTTTTGTGACGAGGGGAAATCACCGTCTTGGCCAATGGCCAAGGCTCAGCCCGGTGGCCACTCCATTTTGCGGCCACCAAGAATATGGCAGTGCAAATGCGGCACCGTCTCACCGGCATCCGTGCCGTTGTTTAACACGAGCCGGAAACCGCCCTCCCCCAGGCCAAGCGTACGTGCCACCTCAGCCGCCTTCAGCAGCAGGTGGCCCAGCAGCGCCTGATCCTCCGGTTGAGCCTCGTTGATGCGCGGGATGGCTTTGCGCGGGATCACCAACACATGCGTCGGTGCCTTCGGGGCGATGTCCCGAAACGCCACCACCTGATCGTCCTCGTAAACAATGTCGGCCGGGATCTCCTTGTCACAGATTTTCTCGAATAGTGTTTTTTCCATTGATCTTCGGCGCGATAACGTCGGTGAAAACAGCCTTGAACTCCAGCCAAAAGATGGATGAAAACTGTGTTGACAGTCGGATGGCTAAATCAAATAATCTCGCTGTTCAACGCAAACCATTTCACTTATGAATGAAACAATTCCTCCCTCAACGGAATCCGCCCCCGGCGGAATGGAACCCCATCGCGGCACACTGATCCTTGTATTGGGTATTTTGAGCTTGGTTTTATGTGGGTTTTTCACAGGCATCCCAGCTTGGATTATGGGTAAAGGTGATCTCGCAAAAATACAAGCCGGGCAAATGGATCCAGAAGGGTTAGGCTCGACCAAAGCCGGAATGATATGTGGTATGATTTGCTGTATCATTAGCGCAGTTTCAGTCGTTTTAATCATTTTATTGATGATTCTTGGAGGAGGCATTGCAGCACTTAGCGGTTGATCCGATTTTCAGGTTTTTACTGAACCAGTTTTTAGGAATAATGGCAGCTTGTCCGGGCGGATCGCTTGGTCGGGATGTTGTCATGGTTGCAAATGTTCTTCGGGTTATTTGCCGCCACAAGAGCGCCGGGAGAATGCGAACCGGTTAGCCCGCTGACAGTGGTGGACACAAGCGATTTCCGCCGACAGAAAAGCAACATTGGAAATTCTTGCCTGCAGATCACTAAACGCAATAATGAATTACTGAATGAAACATCGGAAAGAATCTATGAAACAAAAAACAATCATCACCCTTTGGTCCGCGCTTTTCCTCCTCTGCGCTTTCACTGCATCTGCGGCACCGAAAGGAAAGGGCAACGCCCGACCGCAGCACAAGTGGCGAGTGCATCAACTCCACAAGGACAACAACGAAGGCATCGCCGTCGGCGACATCAACGGGGACGGCAAACCCGACATCACCTCCGGCGAGTTCTGGTATCAGGCCCCCGACTTCAAGCAACGTCCTCTCCGCAAGATCCTGCCCTTCGGAGCCGACTACATGCAGAACAACTCCGAGCACCTTTACGACATGGACGGTGACGGCGATCTCGACGTCCTCTCCGGCGCATTCACTCTGAAGAACGTGGACTGGTTCGAAAACCCGGGAGCCGGCAAATACGACAAGGGACTCTGGCCCGTTCACCAACTCGTCGATACCGGCACCGGGCACAACGAAGCGACCTTTCTCCATGACATCGACGGAGACGGAACGCCCGAGTTTATCGAAAATTCATGGAACCCGAAGAATCCCATGCAGATCTTCCGCCTCGTCCGTGGCGACGACGGAAAAGTCTCCGCCAAAAAACATATCGTGTCCCAGAGCGGCAACGGCCACGGTCTCGGCTTCGGCGACCTCAACAGCGACGGCCGGCAGGACATCGTTTTCCAATCCGGTTGGTACGAACAACCTGCAGCTGGATCGTTCTCCGGATCGTGGAAGTATCACCACGATTTCGACCTGCCCCACGCCAGTTGCCCCATCATCATCCTCGACCTCAATCGTGACGGCCGGAATGACTTGATCTGGTCCGACGGCCACAGCTACGGACTCTATTGGCACGAACAACTCGCGCCTCAACCTGACGGGACAACCATCTGGCGTCAGCACCTGATCGACAAGACGTTTTCCCAAGGCCATTCGCTCGCCTGGGACGACGTCGACAACGACGGTCAACCGGAACTCATCACCGGCAAACGCTATTACGCCCACTCCGGCAAAGACGCCGGCGCCCATGACGACATCACCATTCAATACTACAACTGGATTCCCAAAACCGGCGCCTGGACCAAGCACATCATCTCCACGGCGCCGGCAGGCAAAGGCCCCGGCATCGGCCTGCAAATCCGCGTCCACGACCTCGACGGCAACGGCTGGAAAGACATCATCGTCCCCGGCAAAAGCGGAACGCACATTCTCTTCAACGGATCGTAACTTCACAAGGAGTTGATAAGCTAAGGGAGGCCGAGAATTGAAAACTGCTGACAAATAAACGGCGCTAAAATGCTACTTATCTCAACAGCGCCAAAAGCATCACTTTTTAGTGCGCGTCTAAACATAAGATAATAATCAAATTGCGTATAGCGTCTATACGCAAAATCCATCAATATCGTGCTAAACATTTGGAATAATGCACAGTTGTGTTAACAATTAACGGCAGTCATGCAATACTACTTCAAGGCGGAGGACGAAAACGAGTACGGGCCAATTGGCGAAGGGGAGATTCGTGCCTGGCTTCAGCAGAAGCGAATGAATCAGGACTCCCTGATGCGCGCGGTTGATTCGGGAGAGTGGCGACCACTAAACGATTACCCAGAATTAATGGTGTTGCTTGCCCCTTCAAGTTCAGCGCCACCAGCGCCACCTTCCTCACCTCAAGCTACCGCAACTCATCTTGAACCTCATCGAGGGGCACTTATCATGACGTTCGGGATTTTGAGCATTGTCTGTTGTTTCCCGTTTGGAATCGCAGCGTGGATCATGGGTAACAACGACATGCAGCAGATCGAAGCAGGAATGATGGATCCAAGCGGCAAAGGTATTACCAACGCTGGGAAAATTTGCGGCATCGTGGGGACAACCATCGCCATCGTTGGCTGCGGATTCCAACTGATCATGTTTATCATAGGGATGGCCTCCGAAATGTAACCAGCCTAGCGGCAGGTATCACGAATCACCGTCATCCGCCACGGCTTTTTCGGTCGGGCAACCGGCGCGAAGCCAGCCGTTGACGAACGGGTCGAGGTCACCGTCCATCACAGCCTGCACGTCACTCAACTGCACGTTGGTGCGTAGGTCCTTCACCATGCGGTACGGCTGGAAGACGTAGCTGCGGATCTGGTTCCCCCACGAGATGCTGCCCTTGTCGCCGTAGAATTTCTCCAGCTCGGACTTCTGCTCGTCCTCGCGCAGCGCGGTGATCTTGGCCATGAGGATGTTCATGGCGGTGGCGCGGTTTTGGTGCTGCGAACGCTGGTTTTGGCAGGCCACCACGAGGCCGGTCGGGACGTGCCGGATGCGCACCGCTGTCTCAACCTTGTTGACATTCTGCCCGCCCTTGCCGCCAGAGCGGTAGGTGCCCACCTCAAACTCGGCCGGCGGCAGTTCCTCCTGCTCGCTCTCCTCGATCTCGGCGATCACATCGACACTGGCGAAACTGGTATGCCGGCGCTTGTTCGAGTCGAACGGCGAGATTCGCACGAGCCGGTGCACGCCGCGCTCGGCCTTGCAGTAGCCGTAGGCATTCTCGCCGGTGACCAGCAGCGTGGCGCTCTTGATGCCGGCGACTTCGCCCGGGAGCAACTCGCTGATCTCGACCTGCCAACCGCGCTCCTCGCCCCATCGCTGGTACATCCGCAGCAGCATGTTGGCCCAGTCGCACGACTCAGTGCCCCCGGCGCCGGCGTTGATGGAAAGGATGCAGTTGTTGCGGTCGTGCGGCCCGTCGAGCATCAGCTCCAGCTCGAGCGCCTTGAGTCCCCCGGTGAACTTGGCCAAATCGGCTGCCAACTCGGACTGGATCTCTTTTTGCGTGGCCTCGTCCTCGCCATCGGCCAGCTCGAGCATCGTCTGCATGTCGGCATGCTGCGTCTCGGTCTTGAGCAACGGCTCGATGCGGCGTTTGAGTGCCGTCGACTCGTCGACCAGTTTTTGCGCGTAGCTGCGATTGTCCCAGAAATTATCCTGGGACATCTCCCCCTCGATTTCCGTCAGGCGGTTTTGTGTCTTGGGAACGTCAAAGATACCTCCTGAGATGAACAATTTGTTCTGCGGCGGCTTTCAACTGATCTTCGATGTCCTCAAACATAAGCGCAGGCAATGTATGGTTTTGGAGTTTCAAGTTTCAAGTTTCAAGTTTTCAGATCAGTTCGCGATTCGCGGTTCAACTGAAAGCAGAACAGTTGAAACTGAAAACTTCACCTCCAGATGCCCTGCTCCTTGAGTTGTTTCTCGGCCTGCCCGGACCAGCCCCGATTGGCGGCGGGACTGGCGGGGCTGGGGTGCAGGATGCGGCCGATTTTGATATCCGCTTGAGCAAGCACTTCGCACGCTTTTTTCTCAGCGAATCCGCCGACGGCCACGAGCCACTCCGGCTGCAAAATCTCCACTACATTGGCCAGATGCGCGTTGCAAATTTCCTCCAGCGGATGGGTTTCGGCGGCAGGCAGCTTATCCGGCGTGCGGTTGCGGCCAGTGTCCTCGAGGAAAGCCAACGGACAATAGTTCACGACGAAGTGGTCGGCAAAGAAGGCCTCCGGTTGGCCAAATTTCTCGGCGAAAAAGCCCCAAAACCGGCGGCCGCTCACTTCGCTGCGCGGGCAGTCAAGCCCCAGCACGAGGCGCTTCGGGTGCTCGTGCGCCGGCTTGCCAATCGGTGCGTCGATCCGCAGCCAGTCGCGCACGGCAGCCACCTCGCCAAAAGGCACACCGACCTGTGCCATGCCAAACGGCCCGGGATTCATGCCGAGGAACATGACGCGCTTGGCCCCGCCGCCGTAGCGACTGAGGAATTGCTCGTGCGCCGCCCAGGCGTAGTCGAGCGGGTTGTAAACGCACTCGACCGGCGGCGCGAAGCTCAGTCGGTTGACAGCATCGCGCAGCCCGGCAGCGGCGGTGATGAGTGGGGTGGCGTCGGCAGGTTTTGGCACGGCGGCGTTATAGCCCCGACAGCGGTACTTGGCCAAGGTTTGCGTTGCGGCGGTAAGGCGGCGGGATTAGGGTTGCCGCCGTTCTCGCGATCAAACAGCCATGAGTGACAAAATGATGACCATCGCCCACGCCATCAACGACGTGGTGCTGATTGTTTTAAAAACACCGGAAATCCTCGAGCCGATCGGGATTGCGCAGGAAAAATTTTTTGCCAAGGTTCTGGGCTACGATGAGAACGGCCTCTGGGTGCAATTCCCCGATTTCGAGCTGCCGGTGCGTGTGGGTGAGGAGTCCGGCCTTTGGATTCCCGAATCGATGCAGGAGGTGAATGCTTCGGCGATGCTCCCGTGGGGCGCCATTGCCACCGTGATGCATTTTCCGGGGACGGAAGGCTACGATCACCCCAGCCCGTTCAACCGCGACATCGGCTTCAGCAACGGGCACGAACAGGTGTAACCTTCCGCCGCCGTACCGGGTATCCCCGGGAGGTATTTCACGATGAACTTGCAACCTACACGATGCGTCCGGCTAAGCCGCCTCTTGCCGGGTTTGGTGCTTGGCCAATTGTTGAGCGCCGCGCTGTACCTTGGCCAAGCCGCGGGAACCGACGATGCCAGCGATGGATTGACGGCCCTCCAAATCATCGACAAAGCCGGCGAGGCAGCCAAGCGCAACGGAAAGGGTGCTGCAATATTCACATATTTGCGCAAGGCCCGAGTCGAGGACATCGACTCGGACGGCAACACCCGGAAGGCGTACACAAAGACCTACCGCGCCTACACCAACGGGCGCGACCAAGAATTGATCAGCGTGGATGGCCAGCCCGCCAGCCCTAAACAAATCGGACGGGAAAGGGAAAAGAACCGCAAGCAGCAGCGCCGATACTTGGCCCGCAGCGAGGAGAGTGACTCGGGCAGAAACGAAAACCTAATCAATAAAAACACGGACTTGTTCCGGGAAAAGTTCACGCCCGCCCTGTCCGGCAGGAAATTGGCCAACAGCCGCTCGGCATATGTCATCGAACTCCAGCCAAACACCTCCCACAAACTCAAGAACCGAACCTTGAACCGCCTGATGAACCAACTCGACGCCGAGATATGGGTGGATCGGGAGGAGTTCCAAGTCGCCAAAATCGAGGCCAAGCTGAAGGAACCCGTCTCGTTTCTTGGCGGCTTGGCCGGAGCGGTGAAGGCGATCAACATCACCGTTTCCCAAAAAAGACTGGCCCCCGACACGTGGATAGATGAAAGCGTCTCCGCCAACTTCGATGTCCGGGTATTCTGGAAAAACTACAAGTTCCGGATGAAAAGCCAATCCAGCAAAATCGAGCCTGCTCCGCCACGAACCCATTCGCCAGAGCAGAAGAACTGACGCTGTTACGGAGGCGAACTGCCCCGCTCAAGCTCCCGCATTCGGCATTGACCCGGCACCACCGTGGTACTACGCTTCTTCGTGATGAACTCGCGTTTTATTTTACCTGTTTTAACGGTGCTGTTTGCGCTTGGCCAAGCACTAAATGCCGCAGAGGAAGGCCCAATCGCCATTAAGAAAAATGGAGACAACCTGCGCGTCGAGATCGATGGCAAGCTCTTCACTGAATACATCCCCACAGGCTACAACAAGCCGGTGCTCTACCCGGTGATCGGCCCGCACGGCATCGGCATGACTCGCAACTATCCCTTCAAGGAGGTCGAGGGCGAAGCCAAGGATCACGTGCATCATGCGTCACTTTGGTTCACTCACGGCGAAGTCAACGGCATCAGTTTCTGGCACAACGGGAAGGATACCGGAAAAATCATCCCGACCGAATTGGTGCGATCCAAGGGCGGGCGGCAAGGCTCGATCGTCTCAAAAAACAACTGGGTCGGCCCGGATGGCAAGGTGGTCTGCACAGACCGCACCGCGATCGGGTTTCGCAAGATGAAGAACGGCATGTTCGTCTCGTTCAATGTGACCATTTTCGCATCAGAAGGTGACGTGACCTTCGGCGACACAAAGGAGGGAAGCATGGGCATCCGCACACACCCGAACCTGCGCCTGACCAACGGCAAGGGAGTCACCACCGCCAACGGCCACGCGCTCAATAGCGCCGGCAACAAGGACAAGGAACTGTGGGGCAAACGCGCCAAGTGGGTGGACTACTGGGGCAACATCGACGGCCACACGGTCGGCGTCGCCATCCTCGACCATCCCGACAACCTGCGCCACCCGACCTGGTGGCACGCCCGGGACTACGGTCTCGTCGCCGCCAACCCGTTCGGCATCCACAACTTCGAGGGCAAGAAAAAAGGCGTCGGCGACTTCAAACTCAAGAAAGGCGAAAAGCAGAGTTTCCGCTACGGTATCCTGTTTCACGAGGGCGATGCCCAAGTCGCGGATATCGCCGGCTCGTATACCAAGTGGGTCGAGACAGTCGCCGCCTACAGGGCCAGGGCTGCGGAGCGCAAAAAGAAAAAATAGCCCGGGCTGCCCGGGATCAGATCTCGTAGTGGTCTGATTTTTTCATCACCTTGACGCTGACGTCCTCGGCAATGACGAGTGAGTTGACCGGCACGCTGTGGATGAGGAACACGTTGCCGCCAATCGTGCTATTCGCGCCAATGACCGTTTCGCCGCCGAGGATGGTTGCGCCAGGGTAGATTGTGACGCCGTCTTCTATGGTTGGATGCCGTTTGGCCCCGCGCAACTCATCGACGCGTGAGGTCGACTTGGCTCCCAGCGTGACGCCGTGATAAATCTTCACGCGATTCCCGATTTGGGTCGTCTCCCCCACCACCGTGCCCGTTCCGTGATCGATAAAAAAGTGGGAGCCGATGTTTGCACCGGGACTGAGGTCGATGCCAGTGCGACTGTGCGCCCACTCGGTCATAATCCGCGGGATGAGCGCCACATCTCGTTGGTAAAGCTGATGCGCCATCCGTTGCACAGCGATCGTCTCGATGAACGGGTAAGCCACCACGACTTCCTCGTGGCTCAGTGCGGCGGGATCACCGGCGTACGCGGCCTCAACATCCGTCTGCAGCAACTCGCGAACGGAGGGTAAGCTGCCGAGAAAGCCAGCACTGATTTCGCGGGCCAACTGCCTCGGCTTGGCCGCATTGTCGCCGGGCGGCTTGTACTCGATACTCTTGGTGATCTCGTCCTCCAGTCGGCCGCTGACGCTATCCATCAACGTGGAAATCTCAATTCTCAACTCGGAAGTTTGAATCGGTTTCTCGTCAAAAAAACCGGGTAGCAGCAGTCGCAGCAGATCGGTGGTGATCGACGCAATGGCGAACTTCGACGGCAGGTTGCCGCCATCCAAATGATTGATGCCACCCACCTTCGCGTAGGAAGCGATCAGGTCATTGGTCAACTGGGTGATGCTTTCGCTCACGCCCGGAGTATCGGTGAATCGCACAAAATGGCAAGGAGCGGTCGGCCGTTAGGGGACAACCCAAACGCCGCGCCAGTCGCTCCCAGTCCACGTGAACTGCGCGCGCCGATGATGGTCGACGCCAAGCTGCAGCCAGTCGATGAACGTGATTTCGGCGCAAAGCACGGCGAAATTCGCGTAAGCGGCAGCAGCATCACCGGCTTGCACTTGGCCAAGCGAGGGCGAACCCGGGGCAAGCGACGTGGCGTAATTGCGCTTGTTGATCCCGGGCACAGCAGTCCAGGCGGCACGGGTCAATTCGTTGTCGTGATGCACGGTCACCCTCCCCTCGGCACGCAC
>DASCOW010000245.1:0-2137 GCA_036012205.1 Verrucomicrobiota bacterium | reverse complement strand
CTCGGTTCAAAAAAAAAATCGCTAATCTGAAATAAATAGCGGCCACACGCTAAATCTTCCAGGGGCCGCGCATCGGTTGCTTGATGTAGCTGTTGGCCTGGTCATCGTTGATGAAGCGTTGCTTGGCGTCGTCGAATCGCAGGCGGCGACCGGTACGCAATGAAATCTTGGCCAAGTTCACTATGGTGCAGGAACGGTGTCCGTTGCTTTCGTTGAGAGCAAATTTCTTGCGATCGCGGACGGCTTCAATGAAGTCGGTCACTTGCGGTTCCGGTTCAGGGAATTCGGCCAGTTTTTTGGCAAGGTTCGGAATGTCCGACTTGAAGCCCTTGAACAGTTTGCCGTTGGGCCCCTCGAGGAATGCCGCTTCCTTGTATCGGTTTTCGCCATCGAGAATGAGCACTGTGCCGTCGGCGTATTTCATGCGGATCTCGCGCCACGGCAGCACCGCGTCGTGGTGCTGTTTCTGAGTGTCAGCCTCGATCTGGACCGGGCTCTCGTTGTCCTTACCAATGATGTACTGAACCGGATCGAGGTAGTGCTGGCCCATGTCGCCCAGACCTCCGCCGTCGTAGTCCCAGTAGCCGCGGAATGTGCCATGCACACGGTGCGGGTGGTACGGCTTGAACGGGGCAGGGCCAAGCCACATATCGTAGTTGAGTTGCTCGGGCACGGGCTGCGGTTTCAGGTCGGTTCGACCGCTCCAGTTGTGTTTCCAGTTGAAGCCGGTGACGCCGCTGACGGTGACCTTGAGCGGGCCGCCAAGGATGCCACTCTGCACAAGCTTCCGGAGCGGCTTGACTTCAGTGCCCATGCCGTAAAAGGAAGACCGAAAGCGGAACCATGTGTTCAGGCGGAAGATGCGTTTGTGTTTGTTGACGGCCTCGACAACTTTTTCGCCCTCGTAGATCGTGCGGCTGAGCGGCTTCTCACACCAGATATCCTTGCCGGCCTTGGCGGCGGCGATGGAGATCAGTGCGTGCCAGTGGGGTGGGGTGGGGACGTGAACGACATCGATGTCCTTGCGCTCGAGTACTTCCCGGAAATCGTCGTACGCCTTAACATCCGGGCCGCCCGCTTTTTGGGCCTCCTTGAGATGGTTTGCGTCCACATCGCAAACCGCCAGGAGCTTGGCCTTGGGGTTGACGTTTTTAAGGTGCCCGCGCCCCATACCGCCCACACCGATGACAGCCTTGGTAACGACCTCGCTGGGAGGCGTCTGGCCTTTGCCGATGACGTGACGGGGAACGATGCTAATGGTTGCCGCCGCGGCCACAGCGCGACTGGCAAACTGACGACGAGTGAGTTGTTTTTTCTGTTTCATAAGCCTGACTGACGGAAACCTAACCCTATTGGCTGTGAAAATAAAGGATGCGAATGTCCTGTGGGGAGAGCCGGCGCAGCAGCGAGATGTATTTGCGGGTGTCGCTGCCGATCTTGGCCGTCACCTCGACCTCGAATGTCGCGCTCTCGATGGCCAAAAACTGCTGGATCATGCTGGGATCCATCCCGTATGGCTCCAGCACCACGCCGATTTGGTTTGGATTGCGGTACGGCATGTCATCCGGCGTGCCGATGGCGCCGTCCGGCCCGGCCCGATACGCGACAATTTCCGAGGCGATCATCGGCTCCATCCCGGGCAGTAGCTCCAGCACCTGGGCCGAAGCCGTGTTGACATTGACCAATCCCCCAGAGATCGCGGTGAAGTTCTTCGCAAATACACTGTAAAGGCTTGGCTCATCCTTGAACCCCTGTACCAGCTTCAACTCGGTGATGTGATCCAACGGGCCGTTCTTCGAGAAGTACGACGGCGACTCGCTCAGATAAAAATCGCTCTCCGCTCCGTTAAGCCCAGGGTTGTCGTCGGGATCCATCCAGTCGCGCAACGAGTCGATGAATACGTCCAAATCGGTGGACTCCACCCCTCCCTGCATCTCTAGGATGTAGCGGAGCAGCGGCTCCGGTGCGCTGTTGATGTTGAGCTTACGCTCCATGTCGGTGATCTTGATGGAGAACGTCCCATTGCCGAGTTTCACATCAGTCATCGGCAACTGCTCCCACGGCTCAAGCTCTGCCATTGCATCCATGCCGACGCGCCCGGGGCCACCGGCCCATTTTTGGTGCAAGGCATCCACCC
>DASCOW010000244.1:0-2034 GCA_036012205.1 Verrucomicrobiota bacterium | reverse complement strand
TTGGCCGGCCAAGCGCGTCCACTACGCGGCCAAGCAGCGCCTTGCCAACCGGCACGGAGAGTAGCCTGCCGGTGGTCTTTACCTCGTCGCCCTCGGCGATGCCGGTGTGGTCGCCGAGAATCACTGCGCCGACCTCGGTCTCCTCGAGGTTCAGGGCCAGGCCCATCACGCCGCCGCCGAAATCGAGCATCTCGTTCATCATAGCGCCGGTGAGTCCGTCGATTTTGGCAACGCCATCGCCAATTTCTCGCACCACACCCACGTTCTCACGCGCCACGTCTGTTTTCGCGCCGGCAATCTGGGCTTCAATATCCTGCAGTAGGTTGCTCATGTCTTGTTGGTTAAAATAGAATTAAAAAGTCTCACTCAAGTTGGCCAAGCGCGTCTTAACGCTGCCGTCAAATACATCGTCTCCGAGCTTGATCCTCATGCCTCCGATGAGGTCGGGGTTCTCGGTAAATTCAACCGCAACATCGTCGCCCCTAAGGCGATTCAGGCTCTTGCGCACGTCTTCCTGTTGCGCTTGGCCAAGCGCAATGGAGCTCTCCACGCGGGCGGTGCGGCTGGCCTCATCCAATTTTACCAACCGTTGCAGGTGCTGCAGGATGTCAAAGAATCCACGCGGTTTCTGTTCGATCAGCAGTTGCACGGTTTTTCGCGTTCGGTCGGCATCCAGCCGACCCTCGATCTGGCAGCTTTTGAACAACTGCTTGGCCAAGCGGCGGGATTGTTTGCTGCCTTTCATTGGGTCGATTTAAGCGGCCAATTCCCGGTTGGTCTCGTCGATCAGGCGTTGCTGATCTTCTGATGTCAGCACCTTGCCGCTGACCTTGGCGGTGGTATCGACCACCAAGCGGCCAATCTCGGCCCTCAACTCTGTCATCATCCTGTCCCTGTCAGCCTCGGTGGCTTCGCGGGCTTTGCGGATGATTTCTTCGGCTTGCTTGACCGCCTTTTGCCCTTCGGCCTCGCCGACCTGTCGTGCGGCTTCCTTCGCGTCGGCGATCAGTTGTTCGGCTTTCTGGTTGGCCTCGGCGAGGACCTTGTCGCGTTCGGTCTTTGTCTCGGCCAGTTCGAGCTGAATTTTCTCTGCGTTGGCCTCGGCTTGGGCGATCCGTTCGCGGCGCTGCTCCAGCATGTCGAGCACCGGCTTGTAAGCGAATTTCTTGAGGACGAGGGCGACCACGATGAAGGCGACTAACTGGGAGATGAAGAGCTGCCAGTTGACACCAAACGTTTTGGCAATACCACCCACCACACTGCTTTCAGATGCTGCTAAAATAAAAAATTGAGTCATTTTTGGTTAAAAGTAAAAATGGCGGCGGGTTTCCCCGCCACCAGCAAGGTTTTGATTACATTCCAATCTTCCCGAGGAAGATTGCAAAGAATACAACACCCTCAGCCAAAGCTGCGAAAATGATCGCTGCTTTGAGAATGTCGCCCGAAGCACCTGGGTTTCGCCCAGTGGCTTCAGCTGCTTTGGCACCTACTAAGCCCACGCCGATCGCGGAACCGAGTGCTGCCAGACCAATATGTAGACTACCTGTCATTTTCGTATTTTCGGTTATCAGTTTATTCAGTGGCCCCCACGATCCAGCATGGTCTGACCACTAAAAGTGTCTAGTTAGTGTGAATGATCCTCTTCATGATGGCTGCACATCAATGAGGTGAACACTGCAGTCAGCAGGGCAAAGACCAGTGCTTGCACGAGGCCGACCAACAACTCCAAAAAGTAAAAAGGCAGCACCGTAAGCCATCCAAAGTATTTTCCGCCCAAGCCCATCACGGTTTCTAATATATTCTCACCAGCAAAAACGTTTCCGTATAGCCGGAACATCAGGGCCACAGGACGCAAGCTGATGGAGACCAACTCCACCAAGCCTACAGAAATGTATATTAGCAGCAGGAAGATTCCCATTGCCGAAAAACCGTGTCCCTTAACATCGAAAATGTGAAAGAAAAACCCGCCTGGGCCGATTGACTTGAATGACCAGTAAAGCCATAGGGCGAAAAAAAACAGGGACATTGATGCAG
>DASCOW010000243.1:0-15498 GCA_036012205.1 Verrucomicrobiota bacterium | reverse complement strand
TTCTGGGGCGCATCATCGAGATGGAGCCGCATCTGGACAAGTCTAAGTCGGAGCTGTTTTTCACACACGAGGTGATCCTGCCGGGCAAGAAGACCTGTGCGCTTTCCGAGGTAAGGTTTTTTGCCGGGGAACCGGCGCTGGCGTTGATCTGCAACGAGGTTTTTCTTCTGCGCAACCCTCCCCCCCAGGAGGTGCTGGGGAACTGGGCGAAAATGCAAAAGGCTCCGGTGTCCAAGCTAACTCATCGTTTGCTTACCAAGCTGCGTAAAATCACCACCACCAACGGCGTCAACTGGTCTCAGCTTTGCAAGACCCACAAGGCAAAGCCTCGGTTTGTGTTCGAGATGGCCAACGACACGGTGCGGCTCAAGCTTTTGGCCAAGAGCGAATCCGACAAGAGTCTCTGGCAGTGGAATGGCCACGAGTGGATTCACGAGCAAAGCGGCAGCCAAAAGGCCAACAAACCGGAGGTGCTTGATGACGATCGGCTCGAGGCGGCTGTCGCATGGCTCCAGCGACTGGACTGGTTTACCCCGGAACCGGGTCTTTGGGTGGGCGACGCCAATCCGCATTTTCTCGAGAGCCTGCACACCGCTTGGCCGGATAAGCCGGACGCGGAATACCTTGGTGACGAGGAGTTTAAGCGCCTCTTCCTGCAGCCCAAGCGCCTCAAGCCCAAGTTGATCGTCCGCGGCAGCGGCATCGACTGGCTCTCTGTCTCTGCCGAGTGGGAGGAGGAGGGGATGAAGCTCACGGATCGCGACCTTCAGCAACTTGCCGGGGCCAGCGGGAACTTTGTCAATCTGCCGGACGCCGGTTGGGTGCAGTTGGACCAAAAGGCGGTGCAGGATGCGCAGGAAGCCATGGCTGACTTGGGAGTGGACGGCTTGTCCGCTCTTGAGCAAAAAATCAGGATCGAGCAGGCTGCTCATCTTGACGAGGACGGCTTGGCCAAGTTCGTCCCGTCGGAGGAGTTGGAGCAGTTGCGCGGACGGCTCGATGAGTTTGAGGGGGTCGAGGTCACAGCATTGCCAGATGGCGTCTGCGCGCAGATGCGGCCCTACCAACTCGATGGCTTCAATTTTCTTTGTCACTTGGCCAAGCTTAAACTCGGGGGAATCCTTGCTGACGACATGGGCCTGGGTAAAACGTTGCAGACGCTCACGTGGCTGTCGTGGCTTAGGACAAGCCGGAGAAAGAACGCCAAGACCAAGCCGTCGCTCGTCGTCTGCCCTGCCTCGGTGCTGCACAACTGGCGCCGCGAGTCGGAGCGGTTTACTCCCGACATGAAAGTGCTGGTGTTGGAGAGTGGCCAGGCGCGGCACAACCTTCGAAAGAAAGTGCCCGACCACGACATTGTGGTGACCAACTACTCGATCCTACGGCGCGACTTAGAGGCTCTGTCCAAGTTTGACTTTCGCGCCATCATCCTCGACGAGGCGCAATTTATCAAAAATCCCAGCGCGCAGGTAACCAAGTCGGTCAAGGAACTCAAGGCGGACCACAAACTGGCCCTGACGGGTACACCGATCGAGAACAGAATGCTCGACCTCTGGAGCATCGTTGATTTTGTGCAGCCGAACTATCTCGGCAATCAGGATCACTTCAGCCAGGTGTACGACTTGCGCGGCGCGGAGAAGGACGAGAGCGCCGCCCGTATTGCCCGGCGCAAACTATCGGCCAAGCTGCGGCCGCTGCTGCTGCGCCGAGTCAAGAAACAGGTTGCCAAGGATCTGCCCGACCGGGTCGAGCAGCGGCTTGACTGCGAGCTGCCGGAGGAACAGCGTAAACTGTACCTCGCCGAGTTGAAGCGCAGCCGCGAGCAGGTCATGAAAGCCGTCAAGCAGAAGGGCGTGGCCAAGAGCAAGATGCACGTGCTGGCCGCATTGACCCGACTGCGGCAGATCTGCTGCCACCCGGGCCTCGTCGGCAGCGACACCGAGTCCGGCAAGATGGACACCCTTTACGAGTTGGTCGAGCCGCTGCTCGAGGAGGGGCACAAAGTGCTGGTGTTCAGCCAGTTCGTCCGAATGCTGCAAATCCTTGAGAAACAGTGCGAAGACCGGGCGATGCCAACCTACATGTTGACCGGTGAAACGAAGAACCGACAGGACGTTGTGAATGCGTTTCAGGAGGACGAGTCGCCGGCGGTCTTTCTGCTCAGCCTGCGGGCGGCCGGCACCGGCCTCAACCTGACGAGCGCCAGTTACGTGGTCATTTACGATCCGTGGTGGAATCCTGCCGTCGAGGCGCAGGCGATCGACCGAACGCACCGCATCGGCCAGACCGCCACCGTGAACGCTTACAAGATGATTTCACCCGGCACCGTTGAGGAGAAAATCTGGGACCTGCAGCAGCAGAAGGCCAAGACGGTTTCCGACGTGCTCGGTGACGACGGTTTCGCCAAGGGCTTGACCACAAACGATCTCGAGTATTTGTTCTCGGATTAAGCCAAGCGTTTGGCTATCTAAAGTTTCTCGACGCGAAACGTCGGCTGATTCCATTCCCCGCTTGGCAGCAGCCAGCGAAAGACCACCCCGCCTTCGCGATGGCCCTCTGTGTCCAGTTGGTTTGCTTCACCGAAATCGCGGTGCGCCACGACAATGCGGAACGAGCCGTCCCCCTCCAGTTTTACCTCCGAGTGGTTTAGGATGATTTGCCGGTTCGCAAAGTCGCGCGACTCAAGCCAGCGACTGCACAACTGCACCGACCAGTAGCGGCACTCCGGCGCCCGACCCTCCATGATGAGTGCCTCGTCCTCCTCCAGCTTGTACCACCCACCAACGTACTCGTTGTCCGGCGTGGGGAACAGGCTGTCGAGCCCCTCCACCGTGCTGTCGAGGCTCACCGTGTTCGATTCTTTCATCCAGGCCTCCGAGGCCAACTGCGTGGACTTGAATGTGCGCGACAGACTCTGACTAAGCGCCCGCAATCGGTGCGCGACACCTTCCTCCGTCGGCGCTGGCGGCGGTGGAACATCGTCGAGCAGCTCTATGTTTAACTCAGCCGGTTTTTGGCTGAGATTGGTGAAGTACTGCCGAGTCACCATCGTGCGTGCGATGTTGTCCAGTTGCACCCAGTTCTTCACGCCGTCCGGCCGCTCGGCGGAGAGTACCAACTCGAACCGACCGTCGTCGTCAAACGCCATCTCAGCGTCGCAGATGTTGGCGAGGATGCAGTTCGTCCGGCCGCGCAGGCCGTACAGGCAAAAGGCAAGGTACAGATCCTCTCCGCGTCGTCCGTGGATGCGATAGCGCAGGGCGGGATTCAGCGTCGCCCGGTGATACAGCGTGTCCGGGTTGTCCACGAAAAACTTGCGGATGGGCGACATGATCTGCACCAGACTTGGGGCGCCCGCATCCTGTTCCACCTGAAATTCCGTCATGGCTACCAGAATGCGCGTGAGGAAACGATAACCCTCGGCGCGTACCGTCTCGTGGCCTTCACTCAATGCGTCCACCTGTTTCGCCGCATCGGCCAGTTGCGAGGTCAGCGCCTCCCATGCTTGGTTCAGTTTGTCCTTGTTCATTATTCGGTTCCTGCAAAGTCGGTTCGCACCGTGTCCGCGTCCAGTCCGTACTCCTCGAGCGAGTAGCGGTGCGCTCCGTGCTTGTGCTGGCGGTTGCCGGTCAGCCAGTGCTTCATCCCGTCTTCAAATTCCTCCGAGTAATCGCAGCCGTGATGCTCGTAAATCCGGCGCACCGTGTCGGTGGGATTGGCGACGAGGTCGGCGTATTGCACGTCGAAAAACTGCCCTGGGTCGGCTGCAGCACGGACTTTGGCCGATCGCCGCTCGATCTCAAGCAACCGTTGGTGCCAATGCGCTCCGATGGCGAGCTTGTCCACTGCGTCGCTCGCGGCGCTTTGCGTGATCTCGCACAGACTGCAGATGCTTGGCAGAACGTTTTCCGGCCCGCGATGCGTCTGCACGATTCGTGCGTCGGGGAAAACGCCCAGTAATCCACCCAGTCCGGAGAGGTGACGCGGCGCCTTGCAGATCCAGCGGTTGCCCCGGCATTTCCAGCCGAGCATCTGTAGTTGACGGCGGTAGTAGCGGTACCACGACTCGTCCGCCTCGTGCTCGGCGAGCCACTTGGAGTAGCTTGGCACGTTGGCGCGCAGTTCAAAAATCAGATCCGCGAACGTGTGCTCGATCAGCCACAGGCATTCCTCCGGGCCGGTGGCGTTGAGCTTGTGCGCGCGAGCGAGGTTGGGAACGAGTTTCTCAAAAACGGCAACCCACTCCTTCGTGGCCGCGATGCGAGGGTCATTCTCCAGTGACTCCGGCGCCGGCGCCGGGTGCAGTCCCTCCCACAGACGCAGCCAGCGTGATGCAGGATCGCAGGCTAGCAGGTTGTGCAGCAGCGTTGTGCCGGTGCGTGGAAAGCCAATAATATACAGCGGTCGCTCGATCGGCGTATCCGCCATTTCCGGATGCTCGGCGAACGACTGCTCAGTGAGCAACCGGTTCACGAGCAGTCGCAGGATCGTGCGTTGCAGCATGATCACGCCTTTCGTGTTTAGCTGAGCCTCGTCCCGCAACGATCGAAGCAGGATTTCAAACGGCTCATGGAAGGCATCATCGCCGAAGTTCGATAAACGGCTTTGCGTGGCGGCTTTGTGCAGCAATGTGTCAGCGTTCAGTACAATGTCGGGCGAGAATTTCGACATGCTGGTAAATCAGCGAACGTACAGCGTCCCGCCGTCGACGGGGAAGGGCGCACCGGTGATGAACGACGCCTCATCGCTGCAGAGGAACACCGCCATGGCGGCGATCTCCTCCGGCTTGCCCATGCGGCCAATCGGCTGATAATCGGAAAGTTTCCTGAACATCTCCTTCTGGTTGTCGGGATAATTCTTCGCGATGAAGCCTTCGACGAACGGCGTGTGAATGCGGCCCGGCAAGATCGCGTTGCAGCGAATGTTGTCGTGCAGGTGATCCTTGGCCACCGAGTAGGTCATCGCGAGCACGCCGCCCTTGCTCGTGCTGTAGGCCAGGCGGTTGTTGATTGCCATCGTCGCCACCGTCGAGGCGATGTTGACAATCGAGCCGCCGCCACTCTCGAGCATCAGTTTGACCCCGCCCTTCAGGCAGTTGAACACGCCCTTCAGGTTCACGTTCATCACACGGTCGAAATCCTCCTCGCTGGTGTCTGTGATGTTGCCGACGTGCGCGATGCCGGCATTATTGACTAGGCAATCCAGCCCGCCGCGGTCGCTGCCAAGTTTGTTGAAAATGTCCTGCACCTGACTGTGATCCCCCACATCGCACGCCGTCGCTTCCGCTTGGCCTCCGGCGTAGCGGATCTGTTCGACCGTCTCCCCGGCGGCTTCGTCGTTGATCTCGAGCACATCGACAGACGCGCCCTGCTTGGCCAAGGCGAGAGCAATCGCTTGGCCGATGCCCGATCCCGCGCCGGTCACGACGGCAGACTTACCCGAAAGGCTGAACATGCGCGGCAATGTCTCCGAGACCGCGCTACTTGGCAAGTTCAACCCTTGGCCAAGTGAACTTAAAAGAGGTTCCGTGCTGGCAAACTCGGAGGAATGCTTTACGCTAGGTCGAGCGCATGAGTGATACTGAAAAAGCAACCAAGCGGCTTCGCAGTGAGGAGTGGTTCAACAACCCGGCGCACCCGGATGGCACGGTCATTTACATCGAGCGGTTTCTGAACTATGGCATCACGCCGGAGGAGTTGCGCGCTGGCAAGCCGATCATCGGCATCGCTCAGATCGGCAGCGACATTACGCCGTGCAACCGCGGGCACATCGAGACGGTCGAGCGCGTCAAGGCTGGCATTCGTGACGCCGGAGGGATTCCGTTTGTCTTCCCTGTGCATCCCATTCAGGAGAGTTGTCGCCGGCCGGCTGCTGCGCTGGATCGCAACCTGGCCTATCTGGGGCTTGTCGAGGTGCTGCACGGTTACCCGTTTGACGGTGTGGTGCTGACGACTGGCTGCGACAAGACCACGCCGGCCTGCCTGATGGCGGCGGCGACGATGAACCTGCCGGCGATCGTGCAGTCCGGCGGCCCGATGCTCGACGGCTGGTACAACGGTGAGTTGGCCGGCTCCGGCACGATGGTTTGGGAGGGACGCAAGCAGTTGGCGGAGGGTAAAATCACCGTCGAGGAACTACTCGACCAAGTGGCCGCCTCGTCGTCCAGCGTCGGTCACTGCAACACGATGGGCACGGCGCTCTCGATGAATTCGCTGGCCGAGGCGTTGGGCATGTCACTGCCTGGTTGCGCGGTAATTCCGGCTGCGTACCGCGAGCGCGGTCAGATGGCGTATCGCACCGGCAAGCGCGTCGTGGAGATGGTTCACGAGGATTTGACACCGAGCAAGGTGATGACGCGCGAGGCATTCGAGAACGCCATCGTTGTCAACACGGCTATTGGCGGTTCCACGAATTGTCCCGTTCACCTGACCGCCATCGCGCGGCATTTGGGCGTCGCATTGAGTCTGCAGGATTGGCAGGACATCGGCTACGACGTGCCGTTGCTCGTCAACTGCCAGCCGGCCGGTAAGTACCTCGGCGAGGCGTTTCACCGTGCGGGCGGCATCCCCGGAGTGTTTCACGAGTTGCTCAGTGCGGGGCGGATCCATGGCGACGCGATGACGGTGAGCGGTAGGACGGTGGCTGAAAACCAGGCGGATGTGCCGGAGGCGGATCGCGAGGTGATTCGCGCCTACGCCGAGCCGCTGAAAGAGCAGGCTGGTTTTCTCGTGTTGAGCGGCAACCTGTTCGACGCGGCGTTGATCAAGACCTGCGTCATCAGCGATGAGTTTCGCGCACGGTATTTGGTCGAACTGGGGAATGAAAATGTGTTCACGTCGCGGGTGATTGTGTTTGAGGGGCCGGAGGATTACCGCGAACGGCTCAATGATTCATCGCTGGAAATCGACGACTCCTGCATGCTGGTGATTCGCGGCTGTGGCCCGGTCGGTTATCCCGGCTCTGGTGAGGTGGTGAACATGCAACCGCCGGATGAGTTGCTGAAACAGGGCATCGACATGCTGCCGACGATGGGCGACGGCCGTCAAAGCGGCACCTCTGCCAGCCCGAGCATTTTGAACATCGCTCCCGAGTCGGCGGCGGGCGGGAATTTGGCTCTGCTCGAGACCGGCGACGAGGTGCGTGTGGACCTCAACAAGTGTCGGGTCGACTTGCTGTTGCCCGACGAGGCCTTGGCCAAGCGGCGTGAAAATTACACGCCGCCGGAGCTGCATCACCAGACGCCTTGGCAGGAGATGTACCGGGGTTGCGTCGGCCAGCTTGACACCGGCGCCTGTATCGAGTTTGCGACCAAATATCGCAACGTCTGTGGAGATCATCCGCGACATTATCACTGATTTGCGCGATCGAGATTGAGTTGCCGCCCGGGTGACGGTAGCTTGCGCGGCCATGAGCGAGGGAGACTCGAACACAACACAACGACCGGACAGCCGCGCGGTGGATCAACTCCGTACGGTTACATTCAAAAACAACATCGCCCCGTACGCCACCGGCTCAACACTGATTGAGTGGGGCGATACCCGCGTCATTTGCAGTGCCACCGTCGAGGAATCGGTGCCGCGCTGGATGAAGATGCAAAATGTCGAGGGCGGCTGGCTCACAGCCGAGTACTCGATGCTGCCGTACTCGACGCTCGATCGCAAACGGCGCGACATCAGCAAGGGCAAGATCGACGGGCGCTCGCAGGAAATTCAGCGCCTCATCGGCCGTTCGATGCGGGCCGCCGTGGACATGATAAAACTTGGTTCGCGCACGATCTGGATCGACTGCGACGTGCTCCAAGCCGACGGCGGGACACGCACCGCATCGATTACCGGCGGCTACGTGGCGCTGTCTCTGGCCTTGGCCAAGCTGCAGTCGGATGGGTTGCTGTCGTGCGATCCGGTGCTTTCACCGGTAGCCGCAGTGAGCGTCGGCGTGGTTAACGGCGTGCCGGTTTTGGATTTGCCGTACGTCGAGGACGTCGCCGCCGAGGTGGACATGAACCTTGTGATGAACGCCGACGGCGAGTTCATCGAACTGCAGGGCACCGGCGAGAAAAACACCTTCACCGAGGCTGAACTGACCACCATGTTGGCACATGGACGCAAGGGGATTGGCGAACTGCTGGAATTACAGAAGGCCGCCATCGCCGGGGGCTGAGAACGGGCGCGCACCATGTACGTCAGGGAACAACCGACCCGCCTGCACCTCGTCCGCCATGGCGAAGTGGATGAGGCGTACCATCAGGTATTCGGGGGCAGTATCGACATGGAGTTGTCGCCGTATGGCCACGAGCAGGCCCAGCACTTGGCCAAGTTTTTGAACGGCCGCACGTTCGACCATATTTACCGTAGCCCGATGGTTCGCGTGCGCCAGACGGCCAAGCCGCTGCTCGCCGCGCTTGGCCGAGAGGCCGAAGTGATCGACGATTTGCGCGAAGTTGATTTTGGCACCTGGACCGGCCACAAGTGGCACGAGATACAGGAAAAATTCGGCGTCGATGCCGAGGATTGGCTCGTACACTTGGAGAACGGCGACGTCGCCGAAGCCGAGCCGATGGGTGAGTACCAATCGCGCATTCGGGGCAGCCTAGATCAAATGATGAGTGAAGGGGCAGGACAGGACGTGCTCGTGCTATGCCACGGCGGCGTGATCCGGATGCTCCTGTCGCTATTACTCGAAGAGCCTTTCTCAAGAATGGATCGCTACGAAGTGGATTTCGCGAGCCTAACGGTGGTTGAGCACCGGTCAAACCGAGCAGAAATCAAGCTGCACAACTTCGCTCCCTGGCTCTGGCTGGGTGAGGCCAGTGGATCGTGAGCGGGGGTTTGGAGCAGATTGTTTCGGTTCGGGTGTTGACGACACCGGAGGCGGGCGAGTCGGTGGGGGCGTTGCTGGAGTCAATCTTCGAGATGACAGCATCGGTTTGGTTTGAGGACAAATCTAACGAAGCTAGAGTGACGGTGTACCTTGAGCGCGCATCGATTGATTCGGCGGAGCAGGTCTCGCTTGACCAAGGGCTGGATAAGCTTCGTGCCGCTGGGGTGGATGTGGGCGAAGGGAGTTGGTGTGTCGAGTTGGTGAAACGGGAGAATTGGTCGGAGTCATGGAAAAAACATTTTCACCCGATTGAGGTGAGCGACAGGTTGCTTGTGAAGCCGGAGTGGGAGGAGCGTGAACCGAAGCTAGGCCAAGCGGTGGTGACGCTGAATCCGGGGATGAGCTTCGGGACGGGGCATCACCCGACGACGTTGTTTTGCCTTGAGCAATTGGTGGAGTACATGCCACTTGGCGGCGGAAAAAGTTTTCTCGATGTTGGCACGGGCTCGGGGATATTGGCGATCTCGGCGGCCAAGCTTGGCTACGGGCCGGTGGAGGCGTGGGATTTTGATCCTGTGGCGGTGGAGGTGGCGCGGCGAAACGTAGAGCAAAATGGGCTTGGCCAAGCGCTGTCGTTTGATGAGCAGGATCTGACGAAGACACCGCCGGGAGGGCGACAGTTTGACCTGATTTGTGCCAATCTTATGTATGATCTGTTGATAGCGGAGAGAACAAAATTGGCATCATGGCTGGCTGTAAAAGGGCGGTTGGTTTTGGCTGGGATTTTGGCTGAGCAATTTGGCCAAGTGGAAGAGTCTTTTTGCGACTTGGGGATGGAACTGATTGCGGCGGAGACGGTTAAAGAGTGGCGGTCTGGGGCGTTCGGGTTTTTGCCCTGATTTTTTCGAACGTTTATTGACTGGGAGCGGTCGAACCCATTAACCGTTTGTTATGCGTGATTTGATACATGCAGGAGGGATGGCTTGCTTCGAGCCAGAGTGGTTTTGCCACCAACCCCGGACGGTTTCTTCCGTAAATCCAATACCCTATATGAACAAGAAAACCGAAGTCGTTACCGGCCTCGTCCGCGAGAAGCATCCTTTTCATCAAGCGCAAACCCAACCGGGTAAGGCGAAGCAGCACCGTTATGAGCGGCGAAAGGTTCGGAACATTCTGAAGGTCGGGGATTGGGGGGAGGAAGTTGAATTAGAGGAGGCGAGCTGAGCGGAGTCAATCGGAGACGAGTTCATCGATGTTTTTGTAGGTCGTTTCGAGTTGTGTGACGAGTGTGTCGGTGATTTCAACTTTGGCTTCTCGCAGGGCGAGCATGACGGCGCCAAGCACCGTTGGCAGTCTGGGGTGGCTGAGCATGATCTTAAAGGCTCTGCGAACGGTTGCCTCGAAGGATTTCATCGCTTCGCGGTTGAATTGAAGGACGCCTCCGGAGAAGAACAAAGGCAGAGGTGAGGTGTTCAAGCCTGATTTTTCGACGGCTTGAATGGTGAGATTGCCGACGGCCTCACCGGCTTCGCGGCAGATTTTCCTGTAGATGGGATCGGAAGTTCCGATCTCGCGATCCAATCTGGAGGCGAGGATGGCAAATTTGTCGCGCGTAAATTCCGGGTGATAAACCAACGGAACCAGACCTTGCACGTTTTTGATCTCGTGCCATTCGCAAAGGGCTTCCGTGATGAGTGTCTTCGGTCCAGTTTGCTCGAACTCGGCAATGGCCGCGCAGATGCATCTCACGGCGATCCAGTATGCACTGCCGACATCCTCCAGCAGTGGACCCCATCCTCCCAGTTGCGTAACTTCCTCATCCTCGTTGCAGGCAATAATGCTGGTGCCGGTCCCGCAAATAGCGAGCGCGCCCGGACGTCCAAGTGTTGCGCCTTGAAACGCGGCGATGGAGTCGCCAACGAGGCGGGTACGTTTCCAGGGGTATATTTTTCCGCAAAGCTTCTCTTTTTGATCTGCCGTGGATTCGTTGAAAATACCGGCTGCGGAGACGGCGTAATGGGTAAATTCGTTGTCGAAGGGCAGCCGAAGCTCAAGGTCGCGAAGAATTTCGCCAACCCGGCGTCGAACCTCTTTTTGGTAGGATCCGGTGAAATTCATCGACGAAGAGTGGACGACCACCAGCACCCGCCCATCGTGCGTCACCGCTACGCAGTGGCTGTAAGTGGCGCCACCGTCGATGCCGATGACTAATTGAAGAGGAGACTCCATGCCTTGGCTTGGCCAGGCGCGGGCCGGGCCGGGGAGACATTGGCGAATTCGGCGCCTGAAGGCAATTCGGACTTGTGTGCTCCTGTCATTTGCGGGTGCGGGCTGGGTGGGTGTAGGGAAATAATGAAATAAGACTTGGCTGACTGGGGAGCTTCGGGTAGCCCTTTGCGCCCTTACCGAGCCGATTGGGGTTTGTCTGAGGATTTTTTTGTCTGCTTTTACTTTGTTTTCAAAGAGGATAGGTTACCCCGCTCTTTGGGGTTGAGCGCCGTTTAAATAAAGACTGTGTCTGCACGAGACGATTATTTACTGGATACACTGACCGAGATGGGCGTGGTGACGGACGAGGAGCGTGCCCTCGCCGAGGATGAGGCCATGTCCAGTGGGGAGGGGGTGGTTGATACCCTCATCACCAAGGGGGTGGTCATGCCCATTCAGGTGTCTCAAGCCAAGGCAGCGCAATTCGGTTCAGAGTTTGTGGAGATCGCAGACCAAGCGATTGATGACGACGTGATTTCCTCGGTTCCCCGATCCGTGGCGCACCAGTACAAGGTGGTGCCGTTGTATCAGGACGATTTGAGCGTCACAGTCGCCATGTCAGATCCCTCTGATTTGGATGCGATCGACGCGCTTGGCCAAGCACTCAACAAGGAGGTGAAGATCAGTGTTGCCGATGAGGATGAAATCGAGGGTGCCCTCAAGCAATATTACGGGGCGGCCAAGGATGACAACGTCAGCAAGCTGATTCAGGACATCACCGAGGGGGAAGTGCAGGTCAGCACTTTGGGCGAAGTAAGCGTCGAGGATGACGGTGACGCCGTCGATGCGGACACTCCGATCATCAAGCTGGTCAACACCATGATCGTGGAGGCGTTCCGGATGGGCGCGTCGGACATCCATCTCGAGCCTTTGGCTGCCCGGTTTCGGATGCGATACCGTATTGACGGGGTATGTCACGAGCAGAAATCGCCGCCAAGACGGTTGCAGAGCTCGGTGATCAGTCGCCTGAAGATTATGTCCGAAATGGACATAGCCGAGAAACGCATACCGCAGGACGGCCGTATCCAGGCCAACGTTGGTGGTAAATCCATTGATTTGCGTGTCAACTGCCTCCCGACGACTCATGGTGAGAGCATCGTCATGCGGCTATTGGACAAGGAGGGATTGAAACTTGGCCTTGGCCAGTTGGGTTTTCTGGCCGATGACCAGCAGACATTCGAGAAGTTGATCCAGTTACCTGATGGCATCCTGCTGGTGACCGGGCCGACCGGTTCGGGAAAAACGACCACGCTGTACTCCTGCCTGAACTACATCAACAAGCCGGATCGCAAGATTATCACTGTGGAGGACCCGGTCGAGTATCTGCTTGAGGGGATCAATCAGGTTCAGGTCCACACCGCAGTGAACCTGACATTTGCCAACGCGCTCAGGGCGATGCTGCGGCAGGCGCCGAACGTGGTGATGCTGGGTGAAATCCGTGACTATGAGACAGCTTCGATCGCCATTAACGCCTCATTGACCGGTCACTTGGTTTTCTCCACACTTCACACCAACGACGCGCCATCGGCGGTGACGCGGTTGACAGATATCGGTGTGAAGCCATTTCTGATTGCCTCGGCCACCCGGTGTCTCATGGCGCAGCGCTTGGTTCGAAAGGTTTGTCCAAAATGCGAAATGCCGGCCACCCCGGATCAGTCGGACCTACTGGCGCTTGGCCTTGATCCGGAAAACATAAAGGATCCCAATTTCAAGGCCGGGAAAGGTTGCGACAAGTGCAACGGCACCGGACACAAGGGCAGGTTTGGCTTGTTTGAGGTATTCGTCGTGGATGATGAAAGCCGAAAGATGATTGTGAACAAGGTGACGACCACTGAGTTGCGTGCACGGGCTCGCGAAGTGGGCATGCGTACGTTGCGCGAGGATGGCGCCCGCAAGGCGGTCGCCGGGATGACCACCCCCAACGAGGTGTTGCGTGTCACTGTGGGTGACGAGAATTAGTTTTTACTGGAACCAGATATGTCATATTCAATGTCAGACCTGCTGCACCTCGTCGTCCAAGAGGGGGCATCCGATCTTCACATTCGGGTGGGTGTACCGCCGTCCATCCGCCTTCATGGAATATTGCAGAAAGTAGATGGCCCAGCCGTCACTGAAGAGATGTCAGAGGAGTTGATGCGTTCCATCACTTCCGACGAGAATGTCCAGGAAGTGCGCGAGCGTGGCGGAGCGGATTTTGCCTTCGCATTCGGAGAGTTAGCCCGGTTCCGGGTAGCGATTTTCAAGGAGAAGGGCCGGTTTGCCTCTGTGCTGCGGCAAATCCCGACAACCCTGCTGACCTTCGAGCAGATCGGCTTGCCGCCGTCGGTCAAGGAACTGCTGTACAAGCCGCGTGGCATGTGTTTGGTGACCGGTCCAACCGGTTCCGGCAAGAGTACCACGCTGGCCTCGATGATTGACATCATCAACATGGAGCGTGACGACGCCCACATTGTCACCGTTGAGGATCCCATTGAGTTTTATCATAACCACAAGGCCGCCATTATCACACAGCGTGAGGTGCATGTGGACGTGCCCAGTTTCGGCGAGGCACTGCGGCGTGTCCTGCGGCAGGATCCGGATATCATTCTAGTGGGTGAGATGCGGGATTTGGAAACGATCGAGTCGGCAATCACTGCCGCAGAGACCGGTCACTTGGTGTTTGGCACTCTGCACACGACAGGAGCCGCCAAGACGATCGATCGTATTGTTAACGCATTTCCGACCAACCAGCAGAACACCATCCGTATCCAGCTTTCCACTGTGTTGGTCTCCGTGATTTCCCAGTTGCTCTGTCCGCGTGCTGACAAGCCGGGCCGGGTGGCGGTGTTCGAGATCATGAACTTAACCCCGTCCATTTCAGCGCTGATTCGCGATAACAAGACTTATCGGATCAACTCTGATATCCAAACTGGAGCCAAGTACGGCATGGTAAATCTGGACACGTTCCTGTTGGAAAAATACCAAGCCGGCCTGATCTCAGAGGACGAGGTGATCACCAAGGCGCAGGATCCGGGAACCATTATGGAGAAACTTCGCTCCGTGCAGGCTGGCATGGCGGCTGAGGAAGAGGAAGAAGAGGGCTAATGGCTGACTATACATCCATACCGCTACTGTCATTGATTGCAGACCAGAACCTTCTGGACGAGTTCCAGATTGAGGAGGCCGCCGGCGAGGTGGAGGCCAAGGGCGTGACGGGATTTCAGGCCTTGGTGGACTTGGGCTATCTGGATGCCGACAGGATTATTCAGGTAATGTGTGATCATCTTGGTGTTGAGTCGATGGATCTCAACGATGCCCTGATCACGCCGGAATTGATCAAGCTTTTGCCGTCCAACTTGGCGAAGCAGCACCGGTGCGTACCGGTGTCCCATTTTGATCCAACGATTCAGGTGGCCTTCGTGGACCCGCTTGACCCTGCGGCGATTGATGAGATCGGCTTCACAACCGGATTGGATGTTCAGGTGGTTGTGGCTGATCCGGCTCAGGTCGAGGCCGCAGTCAAGGAGCACTATGGCGAGGATGAGGCGGATGCCGTGGTCGGAGGTGCTGCGCTTGAGGAAATTCTCAAGGAGATGGGAGCTGACTCCACCGACGACAAGGTGGAGGAAGAGGACATCGAGCAGATCGATGTCTCCGGGGATGATAGAGATATCGCTGCCTTTGTGGACGCTGTCCTGGTTACAGCTATTGGTGATCGCGCCAGCGATATTCACTTCGAGCCGTTTGAGAACGATTTCAAAATTCGAGCCCGTGTGGATGGGGCCCTCTATGAGTTGACAAGTCCGCCAAAGAGCTTGGCTTCCAATGTGGTCAGTCGCATCAAGGTCATGGCAGATCTCAAGCCGGACGAACGCCGCCGACCACAGGATGGGCGCATTCCGCGGATCATGCCTGACGGCCGAAAGATCGATCTGCGTGTATCCTGCCTGCCGACACAGTTTGGCGAATCCGTCGTGTTGCGTGTACTGGATAGAGAAGCCATCACGCTGGACTTGGATGCCCTCGGTTTTCCTGATGAAATGTTGGGTGGGATCAAGGAAATCGCAAAAACCCCCAACGGGATTTTTATTGTGACCGGCCCAACGGGCTCTGGCAAAACCACCACGCTCTACTCAGCCCTTCACGAGGTGAACTCTGTTGGCGACAAGATTTTGTCAGTGGAGGATCCGGTCGAGTTTGACATTGACGGCATCATGCAGGTTCCGGTGAGGGAAGCCGTCGGGATGACTTTCGCCGCCGGCTTGCGCGCTTTCTTGCGGCAGGATCCTGACATTATCATGGTCGGAGAGATGCGAGATCTCGAGACCGCGCAGATTTCCATTCAGGCATCGCTGACAGGTCACTTGGTGCTCAGCACCCTTCACACCAACGATGCCGCAGGTGCGGTTACCCGTTTGTTGGACATGGGTG
>DASCOW010000242.1:0-3499 GCA_036012205.1 Verrucomicrobiota bacterium | reverse complement strand
CAAGCGCGGCTCTCTCGTGATTTATTGCCAAGCAATTTCCCCGCCGACGATCGTCATGACGTTGCGCCCCTTGAGCGTCCAGCCGTGGAACGGGTTGTTGACCGCTTTGCTGGCTGTATCTTCGCGCCGAAACTCCCACTCGGCGTCGGGGTCGAACACGGTCACGTCCGCCACGGCGCCAACACCGAGCGTGCCGCGGTCGAGGTGAATCAGTTTTGCCGGCGCGACGGTCAGTCGTTCGATCACGTTGCTCAGGGGCATGCGGCCGCTGTGATAAAGTTGCATCAGCGATACCGCCAACTCGTTCTCGAGGCCGGTGATGCCGAACGGTGCGTTGGCGAACTCGACCTCCTTTTCATAGTCGCAGTGCGGCGCGTGGTCGCTCGAGATGACCTCCAGCGTACCGTCGGCGACGCCCTCAATCACTGCTTCGCGATCGGCAGCGGAGCGGAGCGGCGGATTCATCTTGAAGTTCGTGTCGTACTCCGGCCAAGTGGGCCGATCGCCGTCGCCCGCGCAAAAAACACCCTTGCCGTCCTCGGGCCAAAACTTATCACTGCCGGCGATCGCCGAGTCGGTCAGTGTGAAGTGGTGCGGACAGGCTTCGCCGGAGATCGGCACGCCGCGCGACTTGGCCTCGCGAATAAGCCGCACGCTCCCGGCGGTGGTCATGTGTTGGCAGTGGACGTGCGTGCCGGTTTTTTCCGCGAGTAAAATGTTGCGCGCGACGATCATCTCCTCGCCCGCGCTTGGCCAGCCGGTCAGGCCAAGCGTGTTGTTCCAGTAGCCCTCGTGCATCACGCCCGAGCCGACGAGCGAGTAGTCCTGGCAATGATCCATCACCGGCAGGTCGAACATCGTGGCGTACTCCATCGCGCGGCGCATCAGGTCGTTGTTCTGCACACAATGCCCATCGTCTGTGATGGCAACCACGCCGGCGTTTTTCAGCGAGCCGATTGGCGCGAGTTCCTTCCCGGAGATAGCCTTGGTGATCGTGCCGGTGGTGAGCACGTTGACCTTGGCGAGGCGTTCGGCGCTGTCCTGGATCAGCGCCACCGTGCCGGGGTTGTCGATCGCCGGGCTGGTGTTGGGCATGCAGACGACGGTGGTGAAGCCGCCCCGTGCCGCTGCCGCTGCGCCGGTTCCGATGGTTTCCTTGGCCGTCTGGCCCGGTTCGCGAAAGTGAACGTGGATATCGATCAATCCCGGGCAGACGATCTTGCCAGTGGCGTCGATCTTCGGCGTGTCGTTCAGCGCTTGGCCAGGCGCATCGGCGCCGACGGCGGCCACCTTCCCGTCGGCAAGCAACAGGTCGGCGGTTTCATCAAGGCCATTTGCGGGATCGATGAGGCGGCCTCCCTTGAGCAGCATAGAACTCACGGGCGCACAGGCTAAAGAAGGTGGATTGACAACGCAAGCCGGGTTGGTAGGTTCGGCGCGGTTGCGGGTGTAGTTCAATGGTAGAACGGAAGCCTTCCAAGCTTCACACGTGGGTTCGATTCCCATCGCCCGCTCCACTCTTCTTTTCTCACACACAAGATTGGATTCGGCGAAAGGAAACTGGGATGAGCGGAAAAGTTTCGAGGAAACGATTGACTGGATTCACTTTGATTGAACTGCTGGTCGTCATTGCCATCATCGCGATTTTGGCAGGCATGTTGTTGCCGGCCTTGGCCAAGGCAAAATCAAAGGGGCAGGGGATCGCGTGTCTCAACAACGCCCGGCAGCTCATGCAGGCATGGCATCTTTACGCGACCGATTTCAACGACCGCGTTTGCAACAATTTCGGGGTGAGTGAAACGGTCAAGTCCATTCAATCAGGAAAGTTCGACAACTGGGTCAACAATGTCATGACATGGGGAGCCGGAGGTGACGTTATTTCACGAAGTGTCACCAACCGTGCCTGGGTCAAGAACGGAGTGCTGGCCCGATACACCGGATCCGCGTTTGGGATTTACAAATGCCCGTCTGACAACTACCTGAGCATGAATCAGCGAAAGCGTGGCTATCCCGGCAGACTGAGAAGCAACGTCATGAATGCTTTTTTTGGCCGGTTTGATTCGCTCAACAAGCACGACCCCACCCTTCGCGGACGCAACGCACTGCTCCAGCAGTATCGGCAGTTCATGAAAATCTCGGACGTGCCGTCACCCGGCAATACGTGGGTCACCTTGGACGAACATCCCGACTCGATTAACGATGGATATTTCATCAACCCTTGGGATCGTGCACACTGGGGGGATACTCCGGCTTCGCACCACAACGGCGGCTGCTCGTTCGCGTTCGCCGACGGTCATTCGGAGATAAAAATCTGGCGAAGCCGGACCACTAAGATTCCCGTGAAATATGCATGGGGAATGCCCGGACACGATGCCGACGGTCATCGTGATTACGAGTGGTGGCGCGAACGCACCGGCTTTATCAAGTATTAAGGCCAGCGCCGGGGGCATGTTCAGCTTCCTGCGTTCTGCAATGCTTCAAGCAACGCCTCACGAACCTCGGGGCGCCACATTTGACCCATGTGCCCGCCGGTTTCGTGAACCTGCACACGATCACCCAGCGTCTGCCCAAACCACCGCACGTGCCCGGGTTTTAGCAGGAAGTCGTTGGTAGTGAGGAACACGCGGATGTCATCGGCGGCACGCTGCAGGCCTTTGGTGCGATGACGCAGATCGCCGACCTTGGCCAAGGTTTCTACGCTGACACCTCGCTTGGCCAGGCGCGGCGACAGGATCATCCGGTAATAATCGTTGTGGCTGTATGCGTTGGCCCGGGCGTATGCTCCCACGCTCGGGCGGGTGTGGCCGTGTATGGACAGGATCGCTTGGCCAAGGCTTGCGCGAAAATTGAGCCCAACTATGTAGGCCGCCTCGACATCGCTGAACGGTATCTCCCGCGCGACCTCCAAGCCGGACTGCTGCAGGGCCAGCAGTTTCAAGAGTGCCGATTGCTGGATCGCCTCCAGGTCATCCCTCCCGAGTGACGCGCGATACAGCCGATCCAGCGTCAGCAACCCGTGCTCGAGCACCAGCGGCGGGTTGACGGCCAGCACCCGGCAATACGCGTCCGGCGCCGATATGGCGGCGAGGTTCAGCGCGTACCAAGCGCCCATAGACATGCCGATCTGTGCCGGTGGCCCGGTCACTTGCCCCTCGCCCAGTTCATGCTGCAACACTGTCGTGATGCCCTGCTGCACGCGCCGGATCATTTTCAGATCGTCGTCAATGTAGCCGGGCAGATAGCCCGCTGGGGCGCACTGAATGAATTCCCAGTTGAAGTTGTTGCTGAACAGCGCGACATGATACCCCGCCTTGTGCGCGATCTCTGCCATCGCAAAACAGCGGCCGCTGATTCGGTGCGTGCCCAGCCCCGGCATCACGTATGCAATCGGCGCCGGCTTGGGTTGTGGCCAAAAAGTAAACGGCAGCGGTTTCCTGAAGTCGTCCGGATGGCAGGCATCCGTGCGGCCGCGCCGGTTGAAGTCCGGATCCTCCGGGCG
>DASCOW010000241.1:0-5785 GCA_036012205.1 Verrucomicrobiota bacterium | reverse complement strand
GCCATGCTGCCTGCACTATACCCCATATTTGATTGTCCACCGGAAAACCACACATCCCCCACCACGACATTTTTAAAAAGCAGACGTTCATTGCCGCTCCGAATTGAGAGCGGGCGTCCTTCTGCACTCGCGCTTAATGGCTCAAACCCAAACTTCCACCGCCCGGCATTGTCCGCCTTCGTCTCAGCACGTTGCCCCGCAAACTCAACGACAACATTGGCTCCGATATCAGCACTTCCCCAAACCTCTACCGACACCCCCTGCTGTAATACCATGTTGTCGGAGAAAATCTTAGCGGGTTGAAGTGCTCCGAAGAGATTCCCAGCGAATAAAAAAGCAACTCCAGCGGAGATGATTATTAGTAACCGGAGCATTGGGTTACTCGTCCAGCTTGTTCAAAAAAGCACGACAGGAAAAGGAAACGAACATGGCCAAATCTTTGTCGCCGGGCAGGACGACGGTCGCCGGTGTGTCCGGCGGGCGGATTTTGTCTGCGCGTTTAAGGGCTTCTTCAATTGCATATTTTGCACTCTTCGCCTTTTTACCGAGCAACTCGATGATCCGGGAGGCATGAGTCACGACGATGAGATTTTCGTGTTGCGTTGCGTCAATCAATGCCGGCAGTGCGTTCGGAATGTCTCCATGAGTTGCGAGGGCGTTGGCGATCTCAATTCGCGCGGCCGGTGATGGATCACTGATCTTTCGTCGTAATACGCGCTTGGCCAATCCGGAGATTTTCGGCCTCACGGCCAGCCCGATCGCGCCCCAGTAACGGATGGTCGGATTGTGCGATTCCAGGTTTTTCAAAAACACTCGCTCGCTCGCAACGCCGACTTGGACAGCGGCTTGGTGGATGCCAGCTAAAGGCACCCTGCCCGCCTGGCCAAGCTCCCAGCCGGTTTGCTTGGCGAACAGTTCCCACGCCTCGTTCTCCGGCAAAAAGCCAAGGTCAGCCGTAGCCGCGATGTGGCGAAGGTGTTCCGCGCGAAGACGTTTAAGGGTTTTCCTATGTTCTCCCGACTGGGCCAGATTGTTCAGGTTCTGCGGGTCGGCCTGACAGTCGTATAGTTCCTCCACCGGACGCGTTGGGCCGGCGAAATGCCACTGGGCAGCGGTCATTTCCTCGCGCTTGGCCAAGCGGTAAAACTCATGGCGGATCTCGCCGTTGTCTGGCCAGGCGGTGGGCTGGTTGTATCCGAGGTGCGGCATGTAGTTGCGGATGTAAAGGTAGCGGTGGTCGCGCACGGAGCGGGCGAGGTCGCGCACTTCATCAACGCGATCGCGGTGGCCGTATACGTACCGGCGCGCCTCAGCCATTTCGCCGCCGAGAAACGGTTTGCCCTGCATGGCCTCCGGGATCGCCGTGCCGGTGAGGCTCAGCACGGTGGGTGCGTAATCGACAAAGCTAACAAGGCGGGCGGTGGTGGTGTCTGGTTTGCCGGGTGCGAGGTGCTGCCATTTTTGGGGGAAGTGAATCATCAGCGGCACATGCATGCCGCTGTCGAGCAGAGCCCGTTTGTGGCGAGGCATGCCGCTGCCGTGATCGCTGTAAAAAAACACGATCGTGTTCTCCGCAAGACCGTCCTCTTCGAGTTGCCGCAGAATCGCGCCGACCTCCTTGTCCATCGCGGTGACGCAATCGTAAAAACGCGCCATCTCGCGCCGAATTAACGGCGTGTCCGGGTAATACGTCGGCAACGGCGCCTTCGCAGGCTCATGAATTTCGCCCGCCGAAAGCTTGCTCTGTACCTCTTTCTGAAAACGTGCGTATGGCCACACCATCGTGCGGCTCTGGTGCGAGGTCATCAGATTGAACACGCTGAAGAACGGCTGCGCCTTGTCCGGCCGCTTTCGCCAATGCGCCGTGGCGCTGCTTTCGTTCCACGAATGTTTTATGATATCCGCGTAGTTGCCGGTGTTGTAGTCGGTCTTCACGTTGTTGGTCGTGTAATACCCTCGCGCCCGCAGCAACGCAGGGAATCCTCGCATCCCCTGCGGAATCGCAAAACCGGAGCGCATTTGCTGCGTGCTGTGCGAGGTTGGGTAGCAACCGGTGATGAGGCAAAACCGCGAAGGTGAGCATACCGGCGCGCTGGCAAATGCCCGCGTGTAGCGCACGCTCCGCTTGGCAAGGCGATCGATGTTCGGCGTCGTGGCGTACTCGTCGCCGTAGCAACCGAGCGTTGCACTCATGTCCTCGGCGGTGATCCAGATGATATTCGGCTGCTCTGCCTGCAACAGAGAGCAACACGCCACGAGTGGCATGAAAAATCGCATGCAGCATTGTACCTGTAATTCCCCGGTAACACAACCACCAGCGGAGACACGGGTGCCAATTCTTGACGTGACAAACCCAACCACCCCTGCTATGAATCCCCACACAGAAAATGGCGCGAGCAATCTCTATTTTGCTTCCGTTCCTCCTCGTCTGCCTGACGCAGGGGGCGGAGTTGGATTTTGCGAAACACATCCGACCGGTGCTTTCCGACTCGTGCTACGGTTGCCACGGCCCCGACTCCAAGGCTCGTAAGGCCAAGCTGCGCCTCGACGAGCGAGCGACGGCGCTGGGATCGGGCGTGCTATCCGACGGCGAAATGCTGCGCCGGCTCACGAGCGACGATCCGGAGGATCGCATGCCACCGGCAGACTCCAACCGCCCGCTGATCGACGCGGACCGGGCCAAGCTGGTGCAGTGGCTCCGGGCCGGGGCCGATTGGCCAAACGACGACCGGCACTGGGCTTTTATTCCGCTCAAGCGGCAGCGTGTGACCAAGGTGCAAGACACCGGTTGGCCGCGCAACGGCATCGACCACTTTGTGCTGGCACGGCTCGAGCGAAGGGGGCTCACACCAACCCCGGAAGCCGACAAGGCCACTCTCCTACGGCGCGTGACGCTCGACCTCACTGGTCTGCCTCCCACGCTCGAGAAACTCGATACCTTTCTGGCCGACGACTCGCCCGATGCCTACTCAAAAGTGGTGGACAGACTGCTCGATACGCCGCGATACGGTGAGCACATGGCGCTGGGATGGATGGAGGCATCGCGCTACGCCGACACCGATGGCTACCAAAACGACCGACTGCGTTACATGTGGGTGTGGCGCGACTGGCTCATCAAGGCACTCAACGACAATATGCCGTTTGACAGGTTCGTGACCGAGCAAATGGCGGGTGACCTGCTGCCGGACCGCGATTTTTTCACACAGGTAGCCACCGGTTTCAACCGCAACCACCGCATCAACTCCGAGGGCGGCTCGATCCCGGACGAATGGATCGTCGAATACGTGGCCGACCGCGTCGAGACAATGGGCACGATGTTCCTTGGCCTCACGCTCAACTGTTCGCGTTGCCACGATCACAAGTATGATCCCGTCTCGCAGGACGATTTTTACCGGCTGTTTGCCTTCTTCAACAACATTGACGAGGCCGGCCTCGGGCCCAACAACGGCAACAGTCCGCCCTTCATCCGGGTGCCCAAAAGTTGGCCAAACCTTTCGAAGGCGGAAGCGGAGTTCGTCGTGCCGGAGCCGATGAAAATCAAGGTGGTACAAACCTCCGTGCCGCGTCCGCAACCGGGCGCAACCAACACGGTGATGGTGCTGCACGAGTTGGCCAAGCCGCGCGCCACGTATCGACTCGAGCGTGGCCTGTATGACCGACCGGACAAGTCGCGGAAGATGCACCCCGGCACGCCGCCGTTACTGGGTTCGTGGAATGAGAAGTGGCCTCGCAATCGTCTTGGCCTCGCGCGATGGCTGGTCGATCCGACACACCCGCTCACCGCTCGGGTGACGGTGAACCGCATGTGGCAGCATCACTTCGGCCTTGGCCTCGTCAAGACGAGTGAGAACTTCGGCATGAAAGGTGAACGGCCAAGTCACCCGGAACTACTTGACTGGCTGGCAATGGAATTCATCCGGCGCGACTGGAATCTGAAGGCGATGCGCCGGCTCATTGTCACCAGCGCAACGTACCGGCAGTCGAGCCGGATCACACATCCCGGCGATCCGGAAAACCGGCTGCTCGCCCGCGGCCCACGCAAGCGCCTCACGCCGTTTGCCATTCGCGACACCGCGCTATTCAGCAGCGATTTGTTGAACGAAAAACTCGGTGGCCCACCGGTGAAGCCGTACATGCCGCCTGGTATTTGGAGGAGCGTCTCCAACGCGAAATACGAGCAGGATAAAGGTGGGAAACTTTACCGGCGAAGCCTGTACACCTACTGGCGGCGAACGTTGCCGCCGCCCACGATGACATCTTTCAATGCCGCAGCACGGGAAATCTGCATCGTGCGAAATGACATCACCACCACTCCGCTGCAGGCGCTCACGATGATGAACAACAAGACCTTCGTGGAGGCGGCGCGCTCCCTCGGCGAGCGAATGATGAAACCAAAGGGCCGGCCAACACGCCAGCGCGTGGCGGAGATGTTCCGGCGCTTGACCAGCCGCGAACCACGCACGGCGGAACTCGATTTGTTGATGAAGGATTTTCAGGCTTACCAAATGGACTTTCGGGAAAACCCGAAAGAGGCAGTGAAACTTTTGTCCGTGGGCGAAAAGCCTCGCAATCCCAGTCTGCCCGACGCCCAACTGGCCGCTTTCACGCTGGTGGCCAGCACGATCCTCAACCTCGATGAGGCCATCATGCAAAACTAACATGACCCCGCCCAGCGAACTCCACACGATGCACACTCGACGCGCATTCTTCGAGCGCAGCACGCTGGGGCTGGGTGGCATTGCGCTGGGCTCACTGCTCAATGGCCAAGCGGCAAACCGCAATGCGATCGACGGTTTGGCGAATTTACCGCATTTCACCCCGAAGGCCAAGCGGGTGATTTATCTGTTCCAGTCTGGAGGCCCATCCCAGATAGATCTCTTCGACTACAAGCCGCACTTGGCCAAGTACTTCGGCGAGGAGGTGCCCGAGTCCGTCTACCCGGCCGAGCGCAAGACAACGATGACCTCCGGCCAAGCGTCGTTCCCATGCGCCCCAAGCGCGCTGAAGTTTGCCCGGCACGGCCAAGCCGGCATCTGGCTGAGCGAACCGCTGCGTCACTTGGCCAAGGTCATTGACGATGTGTGCGTCATCAAGAGCATGCACACGGAAGCCATCAACCATGACCCGGCTGCGACGCTGTTCCAGACCGGCTCAGTGCTCCCCGGCCGGCCCAGCATGGGCGCCTGGGTGAGCTACGGGCTCGGCAGCGGGAACGCCAACCTGCCAGCCTTCGTGGCGCTAACCTCCAACGGTCGCGCCAAGGCCGGCCAACCGCTGTACGACCGGCTATGGGGCGCGGGCTTTTTGCCGGGGCGATTTCAGGGCGTCAAGTTCCGCGGCCAAGGCGACCCGATTCTCGATCTTTACAATCCCGCCGGCGTCACGCGCGCCCAGCGCCGCCGCATGCTCGATTCGCTCGGCAAACTCAACCGCAGCGAAGCCGTCCGCTTTAACGACCCCACCATCGCCACGCGCATCGCGCAGTACGAGCTGGCGTTCCGAATGCAGATGAGTGTGCCGGAACTGATCGACGTCCAGCGCGAGCCGGAACACATCCTCGACCAATACGGCCCCGACGCCACGAAGGTTGGCCGATACGCCTACAACTGCCTGCTCGCCCGCCGCCTGGCTGAGCGCGGCGTGCGATTCATCCAGCTCTACCACCGCGGTTGGGACGCCCACAACAACGCCCCCAAACAGGTGCCGGCCCAGTGCCGCGACACCGACCGGCCCACCGCCGCGCTGCTGCTCGACCTCAAGCAGCGCGGCATGCTCGACGACACGC
>DASCOW010000240.1:0-4961 GCA_036012205.1 Verrucomicrobiota bacterium | reverse complement strand
GGCCAACGGCCTCCGGCTTGGCTAGGCTGTACCCGGCAATCGCCACCAAAAACACGCCAAGCAACACCGATAAATTGGCCAGGCTGATCACGTTGTTCATCTTGATGCCGATGTAGAGGAACACCCCGACAAATGCCAGCAGGAAGCCAAACAGCGGCCTTGTCGCCTCCGACTCTTTCGATTGCTCGTTCATGGTCTAATTCAAATTCACGATGGCTGGATCGCCGTACAGGGTAAACGAACCGTTGCGGATGATCTTCAAATCCATCAACTGCCTGCGGAACCGTTCGCCCCCGTCGAACACCACGATCTTGTTGCAGCGCGTACGGCCCTCCATTCGGGCGGCGTTGCGGCGGCTTGGTCCCTCGACAAGCACCTCCATCGTTTTGCCGACAAGCTGCGCGTAGCGCCCCGCCCCCATCTCGTCGATCACCTCGAGCAGCGCGGCGTGCCGCTCCTCGATCAACTCTTTCGGCAATTGGTTTTCCATCGCAGCCGCCGCTGTTTCGCGGCGCGTGGAGTACTTGAAAACGAACGCGTTGTCGAACTGAACCTCGCGGCAGAGAGACATCGTCGCCTCAAATTCCTCCTGCGTCTCCCCGGGAAAACCAACAATGATGTCAGTCGTGATACCGATGCCCGGCCGAACGGCACGCAGCTTACCGATGATCTCCAGAAACCGCTCGCGCGTGTAGCCCCGGTGCATCCGCTTGAGCATCGCGTCGCTCCCACTTTGCACCGGAATGTGCGCGCTCTCGCAGAGCTTGGCCAAGCGCCCGTACGCCTCCACCAGGTCGTCGCCGTAGCCCTTTGGGTGTGGCGAAGTGAATCGAATCCGATCCAGCCCGTCAACCTCGTGCACTGCCTCGATCAATTGCACGAACGCCGACCTGCCGTCCCGCTCGCCAATCTCGCGGCGGCCGTAGCTGGTTACGATCTGCCCAAGCAGCGTCACCTCACGCACCCCACGCTCGACCAACTCGCGGCACTCGCTGACAATGTCCTCAATCGCCCGGCTCCGCTCCCGGCCACGCGTTGACGGCACGATGCAAAAGGTGCAAAACTGGTTGCATCCCTGCATGATGCTGACGAACGTCGTGACCGACTTTTTGTCGCTCGCGCCGTTGAGCAGATGCTCCCGGATCGCCGCCTCACTGCCTTTCTCCTCGCCAGTGTCGACCACTCCCCCGGCGTGACCGGCCAGCAGGTCGCCGACATGATCGGCCGTTCGGTGAAATTTCTGTGTTCCGACCACAAGATCCACATCCGGCAGCTTGTCGATCAACTCCCGCCCCCGGCTCTGTGCCATGCACCCCATAAAACCGAGCACAGCCTTGCGATTTTTCGCGCGCAACTGCCCCGCGACATGGCCCATCTTGCCAAGCGCCTTCTGCTCGGCGGCATCGCGCACGCTGCACGTGTTAAGCAAAATAACATCCGCTCCGAGTGCATCGTTCGTCAGGCTATAGCCCTTGGACACCAACTGCGCCGCGACCGCCTCCGAGTCGCGCTCGTTCATCTGGCAACCGTAGGTTTTTATATAGACACTCGGCATTCGCTGCTACCGCTCACTAATCAATACCTCACCAACGCTCTCACCGGCACATCGCCCATCCGCGCCCGGCCATCGAGAAAACCCAACTCGATGAAAAACACCGCCTCGACCACCTGCCCACCGGCCTTCGTCACGAGGCTCGCTGCTGCCGCCGCCGTGCCGCCCGTGGCCAGCAGATCATCCACCAACAGCACGCGTTGGCCCGCCGAGACGGCGTCGGTGTGGATGGCAATAGTGTTGCTACCGTACTCGAGGTCATAGCTTTCCTCGATAACGTCCCAAGGCAATTTGCCCCTCTTTCGGATTGGCACAAAGCCGACACCCAGTTCGCGGGCCATCACCGCGCCGAAAATAAAACCGCGCGCATCAATCCCAGCGACCACGTCCACCGTGCCCACCGAGTGCCCGCCGAGCAGATGGTTGATGCAACCGTCGAGCAAGCGGGAATCAGACAGCACCGGCGTGATGTCCTTGAACTGAATCCCCTCCTCAGGGAAGTCCGGCACATTGCGGATCGCCGCCTGCAATTCCTCCAGCGTGACATCTGTCGAAGCCATAGCGCGGCAGTGTCGCCGCTTGGCCAAGCAAAGTCGAGAATATTGGCTTGACCATGCGAGTCGGCAGCTAATGCGAATCGGATTCGAGGCAGTCTAGCATCTGGTGCAACTTGGCTAGAGCAGCGTTCTGCAACTGACGAATCCGCTCGCGTGTGATGCCAAAATGCTGGCCGATCTCCTCAAGCGTCTGTTCCTCCTCTCCGTCGAGGCCGAAGCGGCGAACCAGAATCTGCACCTCCCGTCCGGGAGTTCGCCGATGAGCGAGCGCAGGATGGTGCTGATGTTTTTGTCCGACAACTCGCGATCCGGCAAGATGGCGTTCTCGTCGGACACCAACTCGCCCAACTGGGGGGACGACTCGTCGCCAACCGGCGAGTCGAGCGAAGCGGGACGCATGGCCGCCCGGCGCATGAGCGCGATCTTGGCCGGCGGCACACCCAACACTTGGCCCAGTTCACGGTCGGTTCGCGGTCGAGCTGGTCGAGCAGGTTAAGTCGCTTGCGGCGCATCCGCGAAATCTTCTCAACCAAGTGCACCGGCAGGCGAATGGTTTTGTCTTGGTTGGCCAGGGCGCGCTTGATCGACTGCTTGATCCACCACGAACTGTAGGTCGAGAGTTTGCCGCCCTTGGCCGGGTTGAACCGCTCGACCGCTTTCATCAGGCCTATGTTGCCCTCGTTGATAAGGTCGAGTAGCGGCAAACCTAGTCCCTCGTAATCCAGCGCGATCTTCACGACTAACCGCAGATTCGCGAGGATCATTTTCTGCCGGGCCCCGGCGTCCCCGGCTCGGATGCACTTGGCCAAGCGGATTTCCTCCTCCAGCGTGATGCAACCATACTGGCCGATCTCGCGAAAATAAATCCCGACGGTTGAGAACTCGCCATCGTTCCGGGCAGCGGGCGGCGTTTCCTTCCGGTTCAGTGTGCGCGAGAGGGTATCCGTCTCCACGCTTGGAACCACGATAGGCAGCTCCCGCAGAACAACTGAGTTTCGAGCAGACGCCGGTGGGATACCCCGACGGGCGCTTTGGCGCCAGCCTTTTTGGCTGGCCGTCTCATAGGCTTTTTCACGGTCGGACTCTTCGTCCGCTGCCTCAAGCGCGCAAGAAAAAAACGAAACAACTTGCCACCCCCCCGACGATCATGGACACTCGGACATGGCGGCAGAGCAAAACGCAAGCCCACTCGATTCAGTCTTTTATCAACCGGCAGACACGTTTTTTCCGGCTCAAGCGGGTGTGGCGCTGACGTACGACGACCTCACCCTCTCCACGCTTTACTCCGAGATTCTCCCGAGAAACGCCTCCCTCGATACCGAGCTGGCGGGCGGACTGTGCCTGCACCTCCCGGTTATCTCAGCCGACATGGACACCGTCACCGAGTCGCGCATGGCCACCGGCATGGCGCTCAACGGCGGCTTGGGGCTGATCCACTACAACATGACGGAGAAACAGCAGCTCAAGGAGGTCAGCCGTGTTAAAAACCACGTCCACGGCCTCATCCAAGAACCGATCACCGTGCAACCCGACAAAACCGTGGGCGACGTGATCGAGCTGATCGAGACCAAGCGCTACTCCTTCAGCACGTTTCCCGTCGTCGGCACCGACCGCAAACTCGTCGGCCTACTCTCCGGCAACGTCCTCAAGTCGCGCTACGCCTCCAAGCCAGTCACCGGCGCCCTCGTCCCGCGCGAGCAGGTGCAGACCCTCCGCGAAAGCCAGCTCGGCGCCGACCCGATCGCCATCGCCGACCAGTTTTTCACCGATAATCCCGGCATCAACAAACTACTCGTGGTAGACGACAACGACGAGCTTCGCGGCCTGTTCACTTTGAGCGACATCGAGCGCATCACCTCCGAGAAACAGGCGCAATTCAAGCCGGCGCGCGATGATCAATTTCGCCTGCTCTGCGGCGCGGCTGTCTCCACCCCGCGCAACGCCGACGGCGAACTCGACCGCGAACGCATCGAGTCGCACGTCGGCGCGTTGATCGAGCGCGGCGCGGACGTCGTCGCTGTCTCCACCGCACACGGCCACTCGAAAGGCGTCGGCGACGCCGTCGCGTTGATCCGCGCAGCGTATCCCGAGTTACCGATCATCGCCGGCAACGTCACCACCGCCGCCGGGGTCGAGCACCTCGCCGACTGCGGCGCGAACATCATCAAGATTGGCCAGGGGCCCGGATCGATCTGCACCACGCGGCTCGTCGCCGGGGTGGGTATCCCCCAGATGACCGCCCTCTACGTCGCCAGCCAAGCGGCCAAGACCAAGGGCGTAAGTCTGCTGGCCGACGGCGGCATCACCAAGTCCGGCGATATAGTCAAGGCGCTCACGCTGGCCGACGGCGTGATCTGCGGCGGCCTGCTAGCCGGCTGCCCCGAGACGCCTGGCCGAGTGATGGAGATTAGCGGAAAACTTTACAAGCAGTACCGCGGCATGGGCAGCCTGGCCGCAATGAAATCCGGCTCCGCCGCCCGCTACGGCCACACCCCGAAAGACGCCAATCGAAAAGTCGCCGCCGAAGGCATTGAGGCTCTCAAGGAAGTGTCGGAAGATTTGGATCAACTGCTAGGCCAGTTGATCGGTGGAGTACAAGCCGGCATGGGTTACCTCGGCGCTGCCACCTTGCCCGACCTCCGAGCAAGAGCCTGCTACACTCGGATCAGCCCGGCTGGCCAAAAAGAAGCCGCCCCCCACGACGTCGTCGAAATGAAAGCCAGCTCCTAGCCCGCTTGGCCAAGCACTTGGCTTTCAGCGGGTTTCTTCTCCAACTTGAGACGGAGTTGGCCACAGGCAGCATCAATGTCGGTACCTTTCTCGGTGCGCATGGTCACACGAACGCCCTTGCG
>DASCOW010000239.1:0-6505 GCA_036012205.1 Verrucomicrobiota bacterium | reverse complement strand
CGTTGCAAGCCTGCATGGCCGGTTACAAGGTCACTACAGTTGAGGATGCTCTGCCCGAGGCGGATATTTACGTAACCACCACCGGCAACAAGGACATTATCACTGCCGATCAAATGAGCCGAATGAAGGATCAGGCGATCGTCTGCAACATTGGCCATTTCGACAACGAAATCGAGGTCGCCCAACTTGAGGCGATGGAAGGTGTCACACGCGAGGTGATCAAGGACGACTCTATCCCCGGCGGCCCGGTTTCGCGGTTTACTTTTCCGGATGGACACTCGATTTACCTGCTGGCCGAGGGGCGGTTGATCAACCTCGGCTGCGCCACTGGTCACCCGAGTTTCGTGATGTCCAACAGCTTCACCAACCAGACGATCGCACAGATCGACATCCGCAATAATCCGGATCGAAAGGTCGGTGTCTATCGTCTGGACAAAAAACTGGACGAGGAAGTAGCCCGCCTGCATCTGGACAAACTGGGAGCCAAGCTCACCACCCTGTCGCAGGAGCAAGCCGACTACATCGGCGTCCCGGTGGACGGCCCATATAAGTCGGAGCATTACCGCTACTAGGCCAAGCGCCCTGCCTTTTTTGTGCGCTTGGCCAGCGCACTCGGCTCAATTAGTTTCGCGTCAGACGAAATGTCATGACAAAACCAACCATGACTACCCTGACCGTGGCTTTCGTGGCTGTTGTCTCTCTTATTCTTTGGTTCGAGCGAAGGCCTCCTGTGAAATGGACTCGACAGGAGTTCCCGGAGTATTCGGATAGCCGCTTCGTTACACTTCTTCAAAAGCACCTCGGTGATGACGGAAAGGTTGATTACGGCACATGGAAGAACAACTGGGAGGATGTTGCTGCCTTGGAGGAGTTCGTCACCCTGTTGGCCAACGTCAGCCCAGAGAGCCATCCTGAGTGGTTCCCTGACAAGGCCGCAAGGCGAGCCTACTGGATACAGGCCTATAATGCGCTGGTGCTGCGCGGCGTACTCGATCGTTGGCCATTGAAAAACCTGCAGTCAGTCAAGCACTCCGCCACCTCGTTCCTGATTCCCGGAAAAGGTTTTTTCTATGATCAGCCCATCGTGCTTGGCGAACGAACAACCAATCTTTATGAGTTGGAAAACAAAGTTCTGCGGGAACGACTTCAGGATTCGCGGATACATTTTGCACTGAACTGCGCGTCAGTCTCCTGCCCGCCCCTGCGCGCCCGCACTTGGTCGGAAGAAGACCTCGAAGAAGCTGCCCGGGGCTTCGTCAACAATCCGAAAAATGTCCGGGTGGAAAATGAAGTTGTGTGGTTGTCCCGGATTTTCGAGTGGTACATGGAGGATTTCATTGGTGAAAACGACTCCCCGCAAGCCCTGGTTGACTATCTACTGACCTACGCCGGGAAACCACTCGCAGCTAGCCTGCAAACAGCGCAAAGAAAAAAATGGCCTGTGAAGTTTACGGTATACGACTGGGAAATAAACGCCCGGTCAGTTCCATCCAGTCAGCCCTGACACCTGCCTGGTCAATGGCAATTTTGCGTACTCTGGGACGAGTGGCTCTGTATTTTTTCGCAGTTTCACTGACTGGGCCGCGATATCGCCATTAACCACTTGAAACTTGAAGTTTTGCCAAGTGACACCAATTCTCCCGGCGTTGCTGCTGAACATCGAAAACCTGTGCAAAAGTTATGGGACACCTGACGGGTCCGTCCAGACGGTGGTGGACGTGTCCGAGTTCTCGCTCGACGCCGCGCAGCAGACGGCCCTCTGCGGCACCAGCGGTAGCGGCAAGACTACATTTCTCAATCTCATCGCCGGCATTTTGCAGCCGGACGCGGGTCGCATTGAGCTGGACGGTTGCACGATCTCCGATGCCAGCGAAGCTGGGCGAGACCGGCTTCGCGCCCGGACGATCGGCTACATATTCCAGACATTCAACCTGTTGCAGGGCTACACCTGCATCGAGAACGTGCTGCTTGGTATGAGCTTCGGGCTGGGGGCGGACCGTCGCTGGGCCAGCGAGTTGCTTGAGCGGGTGGGGCTTGGCCCGCGGCTGAATCATTTTCCGCGTCAACTCTCGACCGGCCAGCAGCAACGAGTGGCCGTGGCCCGCGCCTTGGCCAACCGGCCCAAGCTGGTGCTCGCCGACGAGCCGACTGGCAATCTCGATCCGGCCAGCGCTGCCGAGGCACTCGGGCTGATCCGCGAAACCTGCCGGGAAAACGGCGCGGCGCTGCTGCTTGTGAGCCACGACCGTGACGTGCTTGGCCAGTTCGACGACGTCCGCGACCTGGCGGAGATCAACCGGGCGGCCGCTTGCCCAAGCGCGGGGGAGGCCAAGCCGTGAGCCTATTGCAGATCGTCCTGCGCAGTCTGCGCCAGCACCTGCTCTCCACGGTGATCACCGCGTTCTCGATCGCACTGGCGAGCGGGTTGCTTATGAGCGTGTGGGTGGTTAAGGATCAGGCGCGGGAAAACTTCACCGGCGTGGACTCCGGCTTCGACGGCGTGTTCGGCGCGCGCGGCTCCAAGCTGCAACTGGTGCTCAACTCCATATTTCACCTCGAGGCATCGCCAGGCAATCTGTCGTGGGAACAGTATGGGCAGATCGCCGCTGACCGGCGTGTGGCCATGGCGGTGCCCATCGCGGTCGGGGATAATTACCAAGGCTACCGGCTTGTCGGCGTGACGACGAACTTGTTCGAGGTCGAGTATCGGGAGGGCAAAAAGTATGCCGTGAGCAACGGATACCTGTTCAATCCGAAAAAGAAACAGGCGGTGGTGGGCAGCTTTGCTGCAGAACGCTTGGGTCTGAAAGTCGGTGATAGATTCCATCCGTATCACGGCCTATTTTTCGATGAGAACAAACAGCATTCCGAGACGTACGTCGTGTCCGGCATCATGGAGCCGAGCAACACACCGAGCGACCGAGTGATCTGGATTCCGATCGCTGGACTGCAAAACATGGCGGGGCACAACGCCGAGACGGCGACCGACGTGAGCGCAGTGCTGGTGAAGCTGCGCGGCAAAAGTAGCGGCATGATGATGAGCCAGGAATTCAATCTGCAGGGCGACGTAATGACGTTCGCCTGGCCAATTGCCGACACCATGTCGAAGCTGTTCAACAAGATCGCGCCGGTGGAAATGGTGCTTCGGGCGGTGGCACTGCTCGTGGCACTGGTGGCGGCCGGTTCAATCCTTGCGAGCATATACAACTCGATGAATGAGCGTCGCAGGGAAATCGCGATCCTGAGGGCGCTGGGCGCCCGGCGCTTGACAATTTTTTCCGTGGTGGTCATCGAGGCCAGCGGCATTGCTGCGCTGGGTGCGCTGGCCGGGTTCGGCGTGTATTTTGTCATCATGAGCATTGCCGCGTGGATCATTCGGCAGGAGACAGGTATCGTTCTCAGTCCGCTGGAGTTTCAGCCGGTGATGGCTTGGGCGCCGTTGGCGATGCTGGGCCTGGGCGCGCTGGCCGGACTGGTTCCAGCGGCCAAGGCATACCGCACCGACGTGGCCGAAAATCTCACCCCCATTTCCTAATCGATGCTGAAGGCGTTTCATTTTTTGATTCTCGCGGGGATGGTTGCGCTTGGCCAAGCGGGGTGCGGGGGCAGCCACAACGATGGCCACACGCATGCCGCACCGCACCATCACGATCCGCCGCACGGGGGTACTGGGGTGACGCTGGGTGACGAGGAGGCGCACATTGAGTTTTTGGCCGACGCGGCTGTTGGCACGGTCACCGCTTGGTTTTTCTCACCCCACATGGAGCGGTATTTGCGCATCAAGGCAGAGTCGTTTGAGGTCTTGGCCAAGTTGCCGGGTGGCGATGCAAGATTGACCTTCTTGGCGGTGGCCAACGCCGGCACTGGCGAGACGGTTGGCAACACGTCGCAGTTCGTTGCCGGGGCCGATTGGCTTTCCAACGTGGAGTCGTTTGATGCGGTCTTGCCAGAGGTGACGGTCGGGGGCAGGATTTATCGAAACGTGGCGTTCAACTATCCGAAGGGCAACTAAAATGGACACACAGGAACAACCCAGTTTGTGGAAATGGTACGTGCTGAAAGTCGTGATTGCGGCGCTGGTCCTGCTTGTGGGGTATAAGGTGTTCATCGACAAACCGAGCCCGGAGCCATTGGCTCCCACTCAGGATGAACTCGACAGCTTAAGCGGTGAAATTGAGCTGATCGATGAGGAACCGGCGCCGGAAACCAAGCCGGAAACCGAGCCGGAAACCAAGCCGGAAACCAAGCCGGAAACCAAGCCGGAAACCAAGCCGGAAACCAAGCCGGAGGCAGCGCCTGATTTGCCGTCCGAAAAGGCCCCGTCCGCCGCCGTGGAAAAGACACCCTCGAATTTAGTTGAACTGGTTCAGCCGGTTGAGGCCGTGGACGAGTTGCCCGAGGCGATCGACGGTTATGAGGGGGTCACCTTCGATAAACTGGCCTCTTTTCCGTACGAGGTGCCGCTGGATCCGGTCACGAACAGGGTGGAGTTGGTCAAGCTCAACGCCCAGATTCCGGAGCGCATCAAGTCACTGGACAAAAAGCCGGTGGCCATCCGGGGCTTCATGTTGCCGCTCAAGGTGGAGAACGGGCTGGTCACGGAGCTGCTGATCATGCGCGACCAGTCGATGTGCTGCTTTGGCACCGTGCCCAAGATCAACGAGTGGATCAACATCCGGATGGCAGGAGATGGCGTCCAACCGATTATGGATCAGCCGGTAACGCTCATGGGCCAGTTGAAAGTGGGCGAAGTGCTCGAAAACGATTATTTGGTGGGCATTTACGAGATGGAAGGGGACAAGATGATCGGCCCGCTGGACCTCTGATTTTGGGTTGACAGTCGCTTGGCCAAGCGGCAAACTCAGTGCCCCGTTTTGAAGAAAGGACATTTCATGAAAAAAAATCGCGCTTCCTCTGGTTTTACGCTGATTGAGTTGTTGGTGGTGATCGCCATTATCGCCATTCTAGCAGGGCTGCTGCTCCCGGCCTTGGCCAAGGCCAAGACCAAGGCGCACGGCATCTACTGCATGAACAACACTAACCAAATGATCAAGGGTTTTCATCTTTACGCTACGGATGAGGATGACTACATCCCCCCCAATCACGATGATGGTAATTCCACCCCTTGGAGAAACTGGTGCAGTGGGCAGGCATCGAATCCCACCAATGCTCGTTTCATGCTGACCGGGCCCACGCCGAATGATGTCGAGCAATACAACCTCAGGATGAGGCCCTGGTCGCTGAACCGGATCGCTCCCTATCTCGGCGGCAACGTCACTGTCTGGCGTTGTCCCGCTGATCCTAGCACATACACAGTGCGGGAAGACGGGCAGTCCAGGCGAATTCCTCGTTACCGCAGTATTGCCATGAGTCAGGCGGTGGGAACCTACCCCTACGACCAGGGGTCCAAGGGTGCGGTGCATGGTCCCTGGCTGGATGGCAATCACGGCCATCGCCGGGGCCAGACTTGGTGGACATACGGCAAGATGAGTGACTTCAATTCACCGGGAGCAGCCGGTACGTTTATGCTTGTTGATGAAAACCATAACAGTATTAATGATGCGGGCTTTGCCACACTTGGGCCTGGGGCTCCCAACTTCCGTATGATTGACTGGCCTGCGACGTATCACAATATGGCTGCCGGTTTTGCATTTGCCGACGGCCATTCTGAAATTCGTAAATGGAAATGGCCTGGAACTGACTTGGAGACACGCGGCCCGGCCGTGAGAGGCGGGGTTCGCAGCCCGGACATTGAGTGGATGCAGATGCGCACCTCGGCCTTGATTCAAAGATAGGCTTACATTGGTTTTAGACGGCGGTTCATCGATTAGCTAAATTTTTAATGCAATCTCAAGTGGATTGCATTGTTTTTAGGTTAAAATGGATTTTGTCGATTGACGGCTTCATAAACCAAGCATAACTTTCCGCCTCAACCCCATCGATTTCCGATGAAAATGAAACAAAAACAGCATGGTTTTACGTTGATCGAGTTACTGGTGGTAATTGCCATTATCGCAATACTTGCCGGTCTGCTGTTGCCTGCATTGGCCAAAGCAAAGGCCAAAGCCACAGGTATCAGTTGCATGAGCAATAACAAACAGGTGGCGCTCGCATGGCTCATGTACGCTGGCGACAACGAAAACTTTCTTGCTGGTAGTCTGGGTAATGCTTCGCAAGGAACGGTTTGGGTTCCTGGCCATCTTGATTTTGGTTCACGAAGAGACAACGTTGACAAGGATCTTCTTATTGACCCTAGGCGCGGTGCACTACTCGGCGAGTACCTTCAGAATGCCGAAGTATTTAAATGCCCTGCTGACAAGAGCACGGTAAGATTTGGCGGGGAAACCCTGCCTCGAATCCGTAGCATTTCCATGAGCCAATCGTTCGGTCGAAATCCGTCCCAAGGCGGTAGAGCTGGCCAGTGGTTGCCCTATGGCAGCTACCTCAATTATGTGAAGGAGGGCGATATGGCCAACCCGGGGCCGTCCAACCTCTTTGTCTTTCT
>DASCOW010000238.1:0-9837 GCA_036012205.1 Verrucomicrobiota bacterium | reverse complement strand
CTGTAACCCGCCATTCTGTTTGCCCATGCCAATGAATCCCACAGCGATTTTATCGTTGGGCTTGACCTTGGCCGACCATATACCGGAGGGCAGAATGAACGGCGCGCTGGCAACTGCGGTGGACTGGAGAAAACGACGTCGAGAGGTAGAATGGGACTTCATGCGGGGAAACCTACTAAAGCAGCCCACCTTGAAAAGCCTTTTTTTTTTGATAATGCGACCCGAAAAAGAACCGGGGCGCTCAGCTCTTAAAAACATTGACCAAGCTGCTTACGCGCCTATAAGTCCTTTGAAACATCACCTGCCCGCAACAACCACAGCCGTGCTGTTGGCGGGGTGTGACCGGAGCCACCGCGCATCTAATTCCACAAGGACTAGACCATTAAAAGGTGAGTAAGAATTGAAAGCTGAAGGAAAATGAAAAATATCTCAAGACAGGCATTCACGCTCATTGAACTGCTCGTGGTGATTGCCATCATTGCCATTCTGGCGGCGCTATTGTTGCCCGCCCTGGCCAACGCCAAGGCCAAGGGACATGGAATCTCATGCATGAACAACCTCAAACAACTGCAGTTGGCTCATCTCATGTATCCGGATGACAACGATGACCTGCTCACAAAACCGGGCAACTCGGGAACAGAACTCTATGCATGGGTTGCCGGATGGCTGGACTACAACCCGGGAAACCGTGACAACACGAATATCCTTGATTTGCTGGATCCAAAACGGGCCAAGTTTGCCCCATACCTCCCGAGCGCTCGGGTGTACAAATGCCCGGCTGACTACAGTAATGTCACCATCAGGGGCAGGCATCATTCCCGCGTGCGCAGCATGGGCATGAGCCAGGCGATGGGAGGCCCAGGAGTTTGGCTGCCTGGAAGCCGATACAAAGTGTACATCAGATCCTCTGACCTGCTGAATCCCGGGCCATCCAAACTATACGTTTTACTGGACGAACATCCCGACAGCATCAATGCCGGTGGATTCGCCAACCAGATGGTCGAAAGCCCGGCTACGGCGCGCATTATCGACTACCCCGCCAGTTATCATAACAGCGCCGCAGGATTAAGCTTCGCCGATGGTCACGCCGAAATTAAAAAGTGGCTTGATCCCCGCACAATCAAACCGATCAACAACCGACTAATGCCCCTCAATATTGCCTCGCCAAAAAACGTCGACATGATCTGGCTGGCAGACAGAACCACCATCAGAAAGTAGAGAAGAAAATTCAGGGGAATTATCTTAAAGAGAAGTGGTACGCCCGGGAGGATTCGAACCCCCAACCTCATGGTTCGTAGCCATGCGATCTATCCAGTTGATCTACGGGCGCACCCAGAAGGGCGCGCACCCTGCCAAACCTCCCTCCGCCTTGCAAGGCGATTTTGGTTTCACGCCGAAAAACCGGCCTTGGCCAAACAACTATGGATGGTACGGCGGCGTCATTGATCGTTGCTGACCTTCGATAATTTCACCGACAAACTTGGCCAGACGCACGGTCACACGCTCGAACCACTCGTCCCCCTGCTCTGCTGTGGCCATGGCGGGCGCCGGATCGGACTGGTCGGCGACCGCGTCGGCGCGGACGTTCTCGGGAAACTTGGCTAAGGCAACAGAGGTCTCGAACTCCTGCGCATGCCCCGGCATGTCATCCGGCAGCCGCTTGCCGCCCTGCAGCAACTCGTCGGCATCCGCCTGGCCAAGCGTGTCCCAGTAGGACAGAAAGTGAAGATTCTTGCCCTTGAATTGCCGCAGAAACTGATCCCATGTGCCGCGGATCGGATCGATGTTCCCACCGTGCCCGTTGATCACGACAATGTTGCGGAAGCCGGCGCGGACCATGCTATCGATCAGGTCGCCAAGCACGGTGAGGAATGTTCCGGGCCGAAGTGTCAGCGTGCCGGGGTGCCGCATATGATGCTCGCTGATCCCGCACATCAACCCCTCGGCAACAAGCACGCGTGGGGCCAGGCGCTTGGCCACGGCGCGGGCCACCAACCCGACACTGCGCCAGTCGTGCTCCATCGCCAGGTGCTCGAGGTGCTGCTCGATGGCGGCGACCGGGATGAGGCAGCCAGCCAGCTCGCCGGAGTCCATCCGCTCGCGAAACTCACGCCGAGTCAGTTTCCCAAGAACCGTTTCCGCTGTTGAACTGCTCATGATCTGTTTTTTATCTTTGTATGATTGTGAAAGGAACTGACAGCTGCCCAAATCCATACGATCGCCAGCAGACCAAGGCCGCCACCACCCAGGCCAAGCAACACACCGTTGGCCTGCATGAACGACTCGGTGTCGAAGTGTGTCGAGTCCAGCTTCATCGCAAACCGGAACAGCACGGCAATGAGGCACAAGCTCAACAGCCCTCCGGCCAAGGCCAGGGTGGCCTGAATGGCACCCGTGATTTTTTGCCCGGCCATGTACGTGCCGATGCCCGGCCACGCCAGCAAATTGATTCCGGTCGAGACCCACGGGCTGACTGGTTTTTTGTCGTGGATCACCATCGGTTCGTCGGCGGCAATGCTACAGGCTTGCAATCGGTGCGGCAACCGTTACGGTTCGCCACCACGGAAACCACTTTTAATTCGACATGAAACACACATCAAAACTGCTGATTATTCTGTTTACCACCGCAGCGATGAGCGCCACCGCAGCGCCCAAGCAATGGCTCGATTACAAGGGCAAAAAAGGCCCCGGTAACGGCAAAAAAATCGTACTGATCGCCGGCGACGAAGAGTACCGCTCAGAGGAGGCCATGCCAGTGCTTGCCGGCATCCTCTCGCGTCATCATGGCTTCGACTGCCGCGTGGTTTTCTCGATCGATCCCAAGAGCGGGATCGTCAATCCAAACAACCGAGGTAACACCCCCGGGCTCGAGGCGTTGGCCAACGCCGACCTGTTGGTTATCGGGACTCGCTTTCGCGATCTGCCCGACGAGCAGATGGCGCACATCGACGCCTACCTCAAGACCGGCCGGCCGGTGATCGGCATGCGAACCGCGACCCATGCATTCAACATCGGTGGGAACAAGACGTATGCCCATTACAGCAACGGCTACGGCGGCCCGAAAAAGGAGTGGCAGGGCGGCTTCGGCAAGGTGGTGCTCGGTGATTTCTGGAAGAACCATCACGGCGCGCACAAGAGCGAGAGCACGGTGGGCATCATTGCGCGGGGCGCGGAGAAACATCCTGCCACGCGCGGCGTCAAGAACGGCGACGTCTGGGGGCCAACTGATGTTTACGGCGTGCGTCTGCCGCTGCCGAAGGGGTCGCAGCACATCATCCTCGGGCAGGTCACCAAGCGCAAAGGACCGCACACAGACGATCCTTTCTTCGGCATGAAACCGACCGACGACGAAGCGGTGGAAGGCCCAAAGAACAACCCCATGATGCCGGTGTTCTGGACGAAAAACTATCAGGTGCCCGGTGGAAAGAAGGGCCGGACATTCGCCACCACGATGGGTTCATCGACCGACCTCGCGGCCCACGGCACACGGCGGATGCTGGTCAACGGAGCCTATTGGCTGCTGGACCTCGAGATCCCAGAAGCCGGCACAAAGGTTGATCTCATCAGCCCGTTCAACCCGTCGCAATACGGTTTCAAGGGCAGAGACTACTGGCCCGCACAAAACAAGCGACCCGCCGACTTCCGCCTGAAGCGTAAGAAGAAAAACTAGGCATCCATCATGTACAATTTCTTCAGGCGGGGGTCGCTCGGCCTCTGTCTTTTTTTGTCGACGCTTGGCTTGAGTTTGCTGCCTGGTTGCAAGTCGCCCGATATCACGCCGGTGGTTCTGCGCGTGATGACCTACAACATCCACCATGCCGAAGGACTGGACGGCAAGGTCGATCTCGATCGCATCGCCAACGTCATCCGGCAATCCAACGCCGACATCGTCGCCCTGCAGGAGGTCGATAAAAACACCGAACGCACCGGCGGCATCGACATGCCAGCAGATTTGGCCCAACTCACTGGGATGAACGTCGCCTTTGGGCCAAATCTCGACAACTTTCAAGGCGGCCAATACGGCACCGCGATCCTAAGCCGCTTCCCCATCGAGTCCCACGAGAATCACCGACTAAAGCAGGCCCGCAAAGGCGAACAGCGCGGCGTGTTGCTGGCCGTACTGGCCGTGAACCAAGGCCAACTGCTGTTCGCCTGCACGCATCTCGATCATACTGCCGACCAGGCGGAGCGACTATTCAGCGAGACACAATTCGCCGATCTCTTTGCCGCATACCCCGCCCTGCCCATCCTGTTGTGCGGCGACTTCAACGACACGCCAGACAGCGAACTCTACAGACGACTCAGCAAGAACTGGACAGACGCATGGAACATCGCCGGCGAAAGCAACGGTTACACAATGAGCAGCGACAATCCGACACGCCGCATCGACTACATCCTGCTCTCCGACAAAAAAAACTTCAAAGTACGATGGCTCGACGTGCCGAAAACCGAGGCGTCCGATCACCTGCCACTGGTGGCCGAGATCCGGTTCACCCCCGCGCCCCGCCCGATGGGCTCGCCCGAGTTGGCGCTGCTCATCATCGTCATGGGCCTACTTAGCACGATTCCGCTTGGCATTGCCGCCACCATCTTCATCTCCTCCCGCCGAAGCAAACAGCCGTGATCTTTGCCCAGTAATAATACAACTTTGCTGGTGTGGAACAACCGCTCGCCGCTCACACTTCCCCTTGGCCAGTCGATTGTTTTCCTCTACCGTTTGCGCCGTGAAATCGCTACCCATCTCCCGACGCCAAATGCTCCGCCAATCCACCGCACTCGGCCTTGGCGTCGCATTCCTCCCACACATCCGCACCTTGGCGGCCCAGCCCTTGGCCAAGGTGCACGGCATTGAGATCGTTAGCCTGCGCCCGAACCATTACCACGGCTGGCCCACGCTGGCCCGACGGCGCAACGGCCAGTTGCTGCTCATCTGCACCGGAGGACGAGAAGGACACGTCTGTCCCTTTGGCCAAGTGGAGCTGATGCGATCCGACGACGATGGCGCAACGTGGACCTTCCCCCGCGTGCTGCTCGACCTTGCGATCGACGATCGCGACGCCGGCATTCTTGAGACGGCCAAGGGCACCCTGCTCGCCACCACGTTTTCCTCGCTGGCCTACGAGTACCAGTTCAACAACGGCAACATTAACAAATGGGACGCCGTCCGACAGACGCGCTGGCGCGGCGCGCACAACCGCATCAGCGCAACTGAGCGCAAGGCGCAGCTCGGCACATGGATGCTCCGCTCAACCGACGGCGGCGTCACGTGGTCCACACCGTACGACTCGATCGTCAACAGCCCGCACGGTCCGATCCAGCTCACCGACGGACGCCAACTCTACGCCGGCAAGGATTTGTGGAAGACCGGCAAGTGGAACGGCGTCTGCGAGTCCACCGACGACGGTCGATCGTGGAAAAAACTGGCGCAAATCCCCACCCGCCCCGGCGATGATCCCGGCGAGTACCACGAGTTGCACGCCGTCGAGGCCGCCAACGGCACGATCATCACGCAAATCCGCAACCACAACGATCCAAACAGCCGCGAAACCCTGCAAACCGAGTCCACTGACGGCGGCAAAACCTGGAACGTCCCACACTCAATCGGCGTCTGGGGTCTGCCGTCGCACCTGCTCCGACTGCACGATGACCGACTGCTGATGAGCTATGGCTACCGCCGCAAACCATTCGGCAACCAGGCCCGCGTCAGCGCCGACCACGGCAAAACCTGGAGCGAGCCAATCACGATTTCCGGCGATGGCGCGAATGGCGATCTCGGCTACCCCTCCACCGTCGAGTTGCCCAACGGCACCCTTCTCACCGCGTGGTACGAGCAACTGGGCAGCAGCCCGCGCGCTGTTCTGCGCCTCGCCAAGTGGAGTCTGCTCTAGCGACGAGGTCGGCGTTCCCCCTTGCCTCCCGAGCGACGGCGCGAACCGGGCGTGTAGCCCTCCCTCTCACCGACCCACTGTGCGGCAATCGACTCGTGCCGCTTCGCGACGAACTCCCTCAGCAGCGGCTTGCGCACCACGCGAAACCCACCACGCGATTCGCTCGGGATGGTGTCTTTGGGGATTTCAAAATTATTCACAAACTCGCGGTAATCGCTGTATTCATCCTCCTTGACCGTTGGCTCCACCGCCTTGCGCAATTCTGCCATGTCGCGGCCGATCGTCTCCCTTGAGAAATGCGTGCGCACCAGTTTTTTCAGTTCCCCTCCGTACGACTCACGGAACAGTTTCAGCTTCATCAGGCGTTCGAGCAACCGCTGCCCCCTCGCGAATGGCTGTTTCACGCTGAGGTCGAACTGCTGCTCCGGGCTGCCCGCTGAGCGATGACTGGCAAAGGTGCTGTTCACGTCCCACGGCAAGAATGCGAACCTACCGCCGGCTTTTGGCAAATAAAGATAATAGTTGTGGCCACGCAATAAAAAGCTGTCGAGGTGCGACAACACCGTGTGCACCGCAGTGAATCTGGCCAACTGCCCGAGATCCACGAAGCCGCCGATCTGTTCAGCGAACGCCACATCGTCCGCCTGACTGACCAGTCGCGTGAACTCCATCAAGCGCTTGGCCAAGCGCGGTTTCGCGTCGGACTTGGGCACATACACCCGCTCATATTCCGCAAATGCCTCACCCAGGTACTGCATCGACAGGCCGCGCTCGGGCTTGAGCAGCAGGCCCTTGTCCGTACCGAACCGTTCCTTAAGGAACGGCCCGTTCACCTGCTCCACCACAACGTACAGACCAAGCAGTTTTTTGTCGTACCGACCCGGCACGGTCAACATCACCCGCGCGAATGCCACCCGCGAACTCGGCAGTTCCAGCTTGCGCCAGAGCCGGTATGCCAGCGCCTCGCGAATCTGCGACGGGTCAAGGACATTATTGTTCAGGTTCAGCTTGGTGAGCCCGAGGAATTTCTGCCCCTTCACAAACCGGTTGAAGTCGATCTTGAACGATTTTTTTGGAACACCACGCGCGGTCGAGAAACTAGAGTTACCCTTGTACCTCAAGCCGGCATCCTCAAACGATTGACCGGCAATACGAACGCCGGCGCGGACATACTTGAAATCCACATCGAACCCCCGCCCGCCCTGCGGTTCGAGAGCATCGTGGTTTTCAGGCGACACGGTCAGCGACACTTCCCAAACCTTTGTGTCCTGAAAAAAACCACTCGCCGTTTTCGGCGAATCCGCCTCATTCGCAACGCCACCGAAAACGCAGCTCCAGATGCAAACGAAAGTCCCAAACAACTTACGGGTATATTTCATCATCCTGAAAAAATGCAGCTTACCCACGTCAGTGAACGATTCAACTGTATTTCAAAACTCCGTAAAACCAGAGACACGGAACACAAAGCGCTCTTGCAACATTCGTTGCCACAAAACATCCTGTGCCGGTCATGTTGAATCGTGTTGTTATCCTGCTACTGCTCGGGCTGCCGCTTGGCCAGGCTGCGGAGCGAACCGGCGCAGCGGTCACCGTGCACCCCATCGCCACCGAGATTGCAATCAAAACATACGAGCGCGGCGGTAACGCCGTCGATGCCGCTGTCGCGGCCGCGCTGACTTTGGGCGTGGTAGACGGCTTCAACTCCGGAATCGGCGGCGGTTGTTTCATGCTGATCCGTAAGCCAGACGGCTCGTTCGCGGCAATCGACGGCCGCGAGACTGCCCCACTCAAGGCCAGCCACGACATGTATTTGCGCGACGGCAAAGCCAAGCCCGAGTTGAGCCGCACCGGTGCGTTGGCCATTGGCGTACCCGGCGCGTTGGCGGCATACGATCTCGCGATTCGCGACCACGGCAACCTCTCCCTCGCCAAGCACCTTGGCCAAGCGGCGACGATCGCCGAGCAGGGATTTGAACTCGACGATGCCTATCTGGGCCGAGTGGGGTCAGTGGTCAAAAAATTGCGCAACTTCACGGACAGCGCACGCATCTTCCTCGACGCAAATGGCAATGCCTGGCCAAGCGGCCACCGACTCCAGCAATCTGACTTGGCCAAGTCGTACCGCAGCATCGCACGCCGCTCCGTCGACTGGTTTTACCGTGGTCCGTTCGCGCTGAAAACGGAACAGTGGATGAACGCCAACGGCGGCCTGATGATCCGCAACGACTTCGCCCACTACGAGGCCAAGCGGCGCGAGCCAGTGCGAACGACCTACCGCGGGCACGAGATCGTCGGTTTCCCGCCGCCCAGTTCCGGCGGCGTGCACGTGGCACAGATTTTGAACATCCTTGAGACGTTTGACCTGCCATCGATGACATCCGGCTCTGCTGAGTTTGTCCACGTCGTCACCGAGGCAACACGACTCGCATTCGCCGACCGCGCCCACTGGCTCGGCGACGCCGACTTCGCCCCAGTGCCAAGAGGCTTGGCCTCCAAAAAATACGCGCGCCAACTCGCCGGAAAAATTGACCCGACAAAAGCGATCAATGTCGATGCCTACTCAACGCCGCCGAACGCCGACACGGATTTGTTCGGCAAACACACGACCCACTTTTCCACAGCCGACACCGACGGCTGGTGGGTCGCCTGCACGGCGACAGTCAACACCTCGTTCGGCTCCGGCGCGGTCATCCCCGGCACCGGCATAGTGATGAACAACGAGATGGACGACTTCTCCGCACAACCTGGCGCACCCAATGCCTTTGGCCTCATCGGTGCAGAGGCCAACGCGGTCGCCCCCAGAAAACGTCCGCTCTCGAGCATGAGCCCAACGATCGTGCTGCGGGCCGGCAAACCGATCTTCACCGTCGGCGCGGCCGGCGGCCCGACGATCATCACCCAGGTACTACTCGCCATCATCCAAGTGGTGGACTTCGGCAAAACACCGGCCGAGGCGCTCGCCCAACCCCGGTTTCATCACCAATGGAAACCGGATCGGCTGCTCGTCGAGAAAGCGCTTGGCCAAGGAATCATCGACGCTCTCCGGGCCAAGGGCCACACAGTGAAAGCAGTCAGTTCCCTGCAAGCCACACAGGCAATCGGCCTTGGCCAAGCCGGCAATCCGTTCACCGGCGCACCCGATCCCCGAGGCCGGGGAGTGTTTGGAGTGAGCGGTGAGAAGTAAGCAGTTTTGGCCAATTGCACTCGCCCAAGGGGGAGAGGCACCAAGGCTGCAGCCTCCGGCATGAAAGCCCGGCCTTGGGAATCGCAGGCGACTCGCGTATTCATTTCGGTAGCTGCTCAACGCAACAAGAACACGTAGTATTCTACTCTTCCCTCTGATTAATGCTTGTGGCTTCCAATCCCATTTTCATAAGTCTGTTTGACGCATCAATCAGATCGGATGCAGAAATTTCACCGCGCTCCGTCACGCCAGTTGCCGGATTGGTTGCTTTATACTCAAATTTGCTTAAATCAACAGAATCCAATTGTGTGTTTGTTTTTGAAATATTCGCATTCTTTTTTTCTATGACTGATTTAGCGGCGCGTTTGGCTAACTGATCGAGAACAGCTCTTGAATCCCCATCTCCTACGGCAGTATTGGCGGCCCGAGCAGCCTTAGCAGCCTTAGCAGCTTTAGCCGCCAGTTGTGTCGCTCTTAATAAATCAGAAACATTTTTTCCGGTGCCTATATTGATTAGTTCAGTGGTGGTAGAGGATCCCGGAATTGTTAAATACTTTTTGCAGACTGGGCAGTCAATTCCCGTACCAGATAGCACCTCATCTGTTTCCAAATTTTGCCCACAATGCGGGCAGTCAAAATTAATGTCTGCCATAGTCCTTAACGGGTGCTAGATGGATGGATTATCCGCGGCTCAGCGGAAATTGGCAAGTCAAAAAATTCGTACCACTCGCCGGTTAAAAGTAAGATTGATAAGTAACACCAAAC
>DASCOW010000237.1:0-13021 GCA_036012205.1 Verrucomicrobiota bacterium | reverse complement strand
TGTCTATATGCACGTGCACAAGTAGACATTGCTCTCAAGTTCTTATCCTATCCTAAGCTGCTGATTAATTGACTATTATTGCCCGATTCTGTGTGCTTGCCTCCCCTCGTTATTGACCTCGGAACAGTTTATTTGGCAGTTCCCCGTTTAACTTCTGCTCCGGCGGCTTAGACAATCAGCTAACTGCCAGTTCCTGCTACTGATCCCTTTATGAACACCCGGCCGTGGCATCCCCGGATGCCTCTGGACATGCCGTCGTCGTATAAAGCAGCCCGTGATCAAACACCGACACTTTCGCGTTTTGCTCGCTATAAAATTTGCCGTAGAGGTAAACGTTCATTCCCGAAAGCGGCGGGAAATCTGAGGGAAAGCCGTCCCGCTTGGCAAAGGCGAACCGGAAGTCCATGGCGCCCGCCGGTTTTTCTTTTATGCGCTTGGCCATGCGGCTACGGTTTTTTCGGACAGTTTCCGTGGACACGCCACATCATACACGCCGCTTGGCCGCTATTGTTTTTACCGATATCGTCGGATTTTCTAAGCTCACGGAGGGTGATGAGGTTAAGGCGCTCAAGTTGCTCGCGATGCAAAAACAGATCGTCCAGCCGATTGTGCAGGAGTCTGGCGGACAATGGCTCAAGGAGATGGGCGACGGGTTGCTGCTGAGTTTTCCCAGTTCGTACGACGCGGTGCGCTGCACGATAGGTATCCAGAAAGCTGTTCGGGAAATCGAGAACCTCGTGCTACGAATCGGAGTGCATCAGGGCGATGTAGTGCAGACGGAGAATGATATCCTCGGCAGCGGCGTAAACATAGCCTCGCGTGTCGAGACGGTCGCGCCTCCAGGCGGGATTGCTGTGTCCGACAAGGTGCAGCGCGATATCGCGCACCACGCCGATCTGTCCACGCAGAGCATCGGTTTCCCCAAGTTCAAGGGCATCGACATTGAGTTTGAGGTGTTTTGTGTCACCAATGATGGTTTGCCTGTCGGTACCAGTCACGGCAAGACTGAGGCGCCCGGGCGCTTGGCCAAGCGCAAATCGTCGGTGCTGCCCATCGCGGTGGCAGCGGTCGTGCTGGCGCTGGTCGTAATGCTGTTCCTCAGGCCAAGCGGCGGTGTGGACTTGAGTGCCATCCCGCCGAAATCGATCGCCGTGCTGCCGTTTGATAATTTTGCCCAAGGAGAGGCGGAGGAAAATTTCGCCGATGGCCTCACCGAGGTGATCACCGCCACGTTATCGAAGATCGGCGAACTGAAGGTGATAAGTCGCACGTCGGTCATGTCGTTCAAGGGCGACAATCGGCCAACGTCGCCGGAGATCGCCAGTAGGCTTGGCGTCGCCCATGTACTGGAGGGTTCGGTGCAGCGTTCCGGGGAGCAGGTTCGGATCGTTGTGCAGTTGATCGATGCTCGGGAGGACCGGCATCTCTGGTCGGAGACGCACGATGGTCAGTTCAGCGAGTTGTTCGACGTGCAGACGCGTGTGGCCACGAACATCGCCCGCTATCTTGAAGCCAATTTAACCCAGCAGGAGCAGAAGCAGATCGCCCGCAAGCCTACGCAGAACATGAAGGCGTATGAGCATTATCTCGTGTTGCTCCAGCGTGGCATTGTGCACATCGACAAGCGCGAACTCGACGTTAATCTCGCCCTCGCGGAGAAGGTGGTTCAGTTGGATGAAACCTTCGCGGAAGTCCACGCCATCATCGCGTTGTGCCACTTGGGCTACTACTGGTCGGGAATCGACCATACGGATGCGCGGCTGGCCTTGGCCAAGGCCAGCGTCGAACGGGCGGTCGAGTTGGCCCCGGAGGCCGCGATGGTGCACACGGCCAAGGGCTATTTGCATTACTGGGGACTTGGCGAGTTTGACAAGGCGCTGATTGAGTTTAGGCTTGCACAGACAATGGAGCCAAGCGCCTCGCAACATATCGAGGACATCGCGTGGGTGCAGCGCGCCAAGGGTGATCTCCCTCTGGCGTTCGATAGCATGGACAAGGCGCTCGAGTTGAACCCGCAGTCTGATCTCATTTTACGCGAGATGGGATTCACCCATATCGTCGCCAAGAACTTTGACCGAGCCATCGAGTTTTTGAATCGTGCCATTCTTCTCAACGATACCGCTGATTATTACGGCCTCAAGATTGATGCTATCTGGGCGCGTGACGGCGACGTGGAAACAGCCTTGGCGTTCCTGAAGGAGGCGCAGGGGATCGTCGGTCTGGACAAGTTCCTGATTCACGAACATCGCTTCGAACTTGCACGGGGCAACTACGCCGTATCACTCAAAGCGATCGAGGCCATCAAGGAGGATCCGTTTTTATCGCAGAGCCGAGTGATTCCCAAGGCGCTCGCGCGGGCGTTCGTCTACGAGCGGATGGGGGAGTCTGACAAAATGAAGGCCGAATTGGAGACAAGCCTCAAGATGCTAAAGCGCATGGCTAACGAAAACCCGATTGATCCTCGGATACAGATGAACATGGGATTGGTCTATGCCATGCGCGGCGACGCGGAACAGGCCGTCATGAGAGGGCGCCAGGCCATGGCGCTGTATCCGCTCGGCAAAAACGCTATTAACGCCCAGCGGATTCATATCCAGATGGGGATCATTTATTTGCAGCTTGGCCAAGTGGACCAATGTATAGAGTTGCTCAACACTCTCAAGGGCAAGCCGCTTGGTATGGAGGTCGGCGAGATGAAAACCGATGCTGCTTGGGATCCGGTGCGAGCTCACCAAGCCTTCAAAACCATCGTCCAGTAACGCGTCCAAGTCGTAAAAGGTTAGTTCTTGTTGTTGACATGTAGGGGATCGAACAGGGGGTGGTTTGTATGTGGTGCTTTTGAGAGTATGTGCTTTGTTGCTTCTGCTGGTTTTTGATCTTGTTCGATTTGCCGGTGTGCGGGCAGTTCTCTCGTCACCCTTTCAGTCGGCTGAGATGCTTCACGACTAATCTCGCTTGACCAAGTGGTCCCTGAACGAGTTCGTTTCGGCATTTGTTAATAGCGTTTGCCGGCCATTGTTAACGCAAATCGTTGAGCGGGAAGATATGTGATTGATTCACTCCGGCGGTTCGATAGGCTGGGTGGCGAATTTTAGTTTAATCGAAATGCCTGTTTACACTTACGAGACGATTCCCAAGAAAAAGGGACAAAAAGTTCGCCGCTTCGAGATCGAGCAGCGGATGAGTGACAATCCGCTGAAGAAGGATCCCAAGACCGGTCTGCCGGTGAAGCGCATTATTACTGGCGGTTCCGGAACCATTTTTGGCGGGCTTAGTGTGATGGCGATGAATCGGAAGAAGGGGAAATAAACCTCCAACCATGAAAATAAATCCGTTTGCGTTGGCCGCGTTGGCACTCGTGGCGGGTGCTGTGCTTGGCAGCGGTCTCCGGGCCGAGACGCTGTTCGAGAGCGGGGCCAAGTGGCTCTACTACAAAGGCAACAATCATCCCTCTGGTGGTGACTTGGAGTGGACTGGCCAGGCCTTCGACGATAGCGCTTGGCCAAGCGGCGATACGCCGATCCGTTATGGCGACGGCAACGGCGGTACGGTGCTGACTGACATGCGCAACGTGTACTCGACGATGTTTTTCCGTCGCACGTTCAACGTGGCCGATGCCGGGCAGGTTTCCGCGCTCGATCTGCTAGTGAATTACGACGACGGGTTTGTGGTATGGCTCAACGGCGAGCAGGTGCTCGATGTGGGTGGCTCGGCTGATCTGACGCACGATTCTTTTGCGAGCATTAGTCATGAGTCCGGCAATTTCGAGACGTTCGCTTTGGACAATCCTGCTCAGTTTCTGGTCGATGGCGAAAACCAGATTGCCATCATGGGATTCAACACCAACCTGACGAGTAGCGATTTCATGATGGACGCCGAGCTGCGGAGTTACCGGCCGGACAAGTCACCGCCGAAAGTCGTGTCGCTCGATCCGCCGCCGGGCAACGTCAGTCTGTTGCGCGAGGTCATGGTTCGTTTTGACGAGGAGGTCACGGGGGTGGATGCCGACGATCTTTGGCTCGACGGAGATCCGGCGGTGCAGCTTCGCGGCGGCAACACCACATGGACGTTTGTTTTTGCGCCGGGTGACCTCGGCGAGGCGATGCTGTCGTGGAACCCTGACCACGGCATCGCCGACACGGCGCGTCCGCCCAATCTGATGGCCTCCGCCACTGCTGCGGCAACGCACCGATACCGCATCGTCGATGACATGCCGCCGACGCTGACAACCATCCTGCCGCCGCCGGGCAGCACGGTGCGCGGGCTGGACCGTGTGCGGATGTTTTTCAGCGAACCGATCCGCGGACTCGATGCGGCTGACTTACGGGTGAATGGCCAGGCGCCGGCGTCGATTGCCGGCGTGGCCAGCGGGCCGTGGCAAATTGAGTTCGAGCCGGCTGGGGGCGGCATTGTGACGATCGCCTGGGTGGCGGATCACGGCATCACCGACTTGGCGTCGGAGCCGAATCCGCTCGTGCCGGAGGGCTGGCATTACAACGTCGATACCGACCACGAATCTGGCCAAGTGGTGATCAACGAAATCCTTGCTGCCAATCGTGACGGCTTGAGGGATGACGACGGAGAAGCCGGCGACTGGATCGAGTTGAAAAACACCGGCCGGGCCATGGTCTATCTCGACGGCTGGTCGCTAAGCGATGATGCGGCCAAGCCGGGCAAATGGGTGTTCCCCGCCGTGACGATCCGGCCAAGCGCGACGATGGTCGTGCATGCCACGGGCAAAAATCACCGCGCGCCCGGCCAGGCGTTGCATACGAATTTCAAGCTGGGGATCGAGGGTGAGTACCTTGGCCTGTTCAGCCCGGAGCTGCCGCGCCGGGTCGTCGACGAGATCGCGCCGGCGTATCCGGAGCAGCGCAGCAACGTCTCCTACGGCCGTTTGGCCGAGAGAGAGTGGGGCTGGTTTGAGACACCGACGCCGGGCAAGGCCAACCGTGGCAGGACGGTTCACGGGCTGCTCGTGCCACCCCAGTTCAGCGCGCAGCGGGGCGTTTATGATGCGCAATTCCGGGTGCACCTCACCACCGACGAGCCGGGCGCAGTGATCCGCTACACGACCGACTACTCCGAGCCGACCGCGACCAACGGCAAAGTATACTCCGCACCGCTGGCGATCCGGCGGACGGTCGTGGTGCGGGCGGCGGTGTTCAAGAGTGGCATGCTGCCGTCGCGCGTGGTGACGCACACCTACGCCTACAACTTGAGCAAGCTGGCGACGTCGTTGCCGATGATGTCACTCGTCACCGAGAATTTGAACCTGTGGGGTAACACCGGCATTATGGAGACCAACCCGCGCAACACGACCAAGCGCGGCATCGCCTGGGAGCGGCCGGTCTCGATGGAGCTGATTTATCCCGGGACAGGCGAGACGCTGCAGGCCAATGCCGGCCTGCGTGTGCAGGGCGGCAATTACATTCGAGGCCGTTACGATCCAAACGCCGGGCCGCCGGCCGGCAAGTACTCCTTCCGGCTGTACTTTCGGGGTGACTACGGGCCGGGTCGGCTGCGGCATCCCATTTTCCCGGGGTTGCAGGTGCAGGATTTCAATCACATCGTCCTGCGGGCTGGCATGAACGACAATACGAACCCGTTTGTCATCGACGAGTTGGTGCGGCGACTCTCGGCAGACATGGGCCAGGTCGCCGCGCGCGGCACGTTCATGAATCTCTATCTCAACGGCAAGCCCAGGGGCTATTACAACCCGACCGAGCGCATCGACAGCGACTTTCTCAACTCGTGGAACGGCGGCGAGTCAGAGTGGGACATCATCGCGCAGTTCGGCGAACTGCGCGAGGGCGACATGGTGAAGTGGAACGAACTCAAGACCGCGCTGCTAAAGAATCTTTCCGTCCCGCAAAATTATGCGGCGATTGAGCGGTTGCTCGATGTCGATAACTTCATCGACTACATCATGCTTAATGTGTACGCGAATACCGGCGACTGGCCGCACAACAACTGGCGCGCTGCACGTCAGCGTGTGCCCGGCGCGAAGTGGCGCTTCCTCGTGTGGGACGCCGAGTGGGCGTTCGGCAACAACGGCCGCAGTGTCACCGGCAACAACCTCACCAGCGGCCCGCTGGCCGGCGGCTCGGACATCGCCCAGTTTTATCGTTCTCTGCAGAAGAACCCCGAGTTTCGCATGCGTTTTGCCGATCGGGTGCAGATTCACTACTTCAACGGAGGCGCGTTGACCGATGAGAATGTGCTGCGACGTTTCCTTGAAATGAAGGAGGAGATGTCCGGCGTGATCCGGAGCATGAACACGACCGTTGAGACCAGCTGGGTGCCGCGCCGTCGGGCCATCGTTATGAGCCAAATGGCGGCGCAGAACATTCAGGCGTCCGACAACGCGCCGCAGTTCAGCCAGAACGGCGGCCCGATCCCGGCCGGCTACCGTCTCCGCCTCACGGCGCCGCAGGGTGAGATTTATTACACGTTTGACGGCAGCGACCCGCGCCGCCCAGGGGAAGTGGCTGAGACCGGCAAAAACATCCTCTTGGGCTCTGCCGAAAAATTGGCGCTGGTCCCGTCCGCTGACAACGGTGGTAACAAGCTCAGCAGCACATGGCGCGGCGGCAAGGAGCCGTTCAACGATGATGACTGGGATGTCGGGACCGATGGCGTCGGCTACGATCAGAATGCCGATTACGATTCGCACATTGGCATCGATGTGGACGCCGAGATGAACGACATCAACCAGTCGGTGTTCGTGCGCATTCCGTTCAAGGTGTCAGCGGCGGACCGGCAGAAATCCAACTTCATGCTGTTGCACATGAAATACGACGATGGCTTCGTTGCGTACCTCAACGGCACCCGCATCGCTAGCGCCAACGCCGCCCTGAATCCCGCATGGAATGCTGGCGCCACCGGCCAGCATGATGACGCCTCGGCGGTGACGTGGGTCAGCTTTGACGCCGGCAAGTACATCAACAAACTGAAGACTGGAAATAACATCCTCGCCATCCACGGCCTCAACTCCGGCTTGGGTAGCTCTGACATGCTCATTAACGCCGAGTTGTCGCTTGGCCAGCGCAGCGGTGCGGAGATTGCCGATGGCGTGCTCAAGTACACGTCGCCGATTAGGCTCACAAGCGACACCACGATCCTCACCCGCACGATGCACAATGGCCAATGGAGTGCGCTGGTCGAGCACTCGTACCAGGCCGGCCGGGCCGGGTCGCCGCTGCGCTTTACCGAGATCATGTACAACCCGCCCGGTGGCAGTGAGTACGAGTTTGTCGAGTTGCACAACAGCGGCACATTCGAGGTGCCGCTTGACTGGCACCGGTTCGACGGAATTGATTTCACCTTCGCTGGCGATGCCGTCATCGGTCCAGGCGAATTTCTCGTGCTGGCATCCGGCAAAGATCCGGATGCATTTCGGTTGCGCTACCCCGGCCTGACTGTGGACGGTTGGTTTCAGGGTAGCTTATCGAACAACGGCGAGCGGTTGGCCCTGCTCGATGCAGGATGGTGGAGGGTGGTCGAGGTCGATTACGGCGACGACGGCGCGTGGCCAAGCCTGGCCGATGGCAACGGTCATTCGCTCGAGTTGATCGATCTGTTGGCCGATCCCGGTGCGGCATCGAACTGGCGTGACAGCGCGGCCAGAGCCGGTTCGCCCGATTCGCCCGGTGCGGCATCCGATCCGCCGCCGGTCGTAATCAACGAGGTGCACGTGCAGTCGCCGCTCTCGCCCGCGCCGGATTTTGTTGAGCTGCGAAATGCTGGCCAAGCGGTGGTCGATCTCTCTGGTTGGACGCTGCGAGACGGTGATGGCAACACGTTTCATTTTCCCGACGACACCGCGTTTGGCCAAGCGGGCCTGCTCGGCATCTGGTGCGGCGAAGGCGAAGGCGACGGATTGCGCGCCGGCTTCGGCCTTGGCCAAGGTGGCGACTCGGTGGCGCTGTTCGACGACGTCGGTCGTCGTGTTGATGCTGTGACGTTCGGCACCATCGGTTCGTCGATCGTCCGCACAGCCAGCGGTTGGACAACTGCCAAGCCGACGTTTGGCCAGCCAAACCAACCCACTCAACCGGCGACTCTTACGCGACTCATCATCAATGAGTGGCTCGCAGACCCGGCGGAGGGCGACCGCGACTGGCTCGAGTTGTACAACCCCGACGCCAACGCTGCAGCGCTCATAACCGGTCTGCATATCCGAGTCGATCAGCAGGTCGCCGGGCTGCACCGCATCGCCACCATCCCGCCGCGCGGCCACATGCGTGTCTGGCTCGACACCCGCTCCGGCGCAGACCATGCGGATCTTTTCTTGCCCGTCGACGGGGCGACACTCACGCTGATCACGCCCGGTGGTGTCGAGTTTGCGACGATGAGCTATGGACAGCAGCGAACCAGTGTGTCGGAAGGCCGTCGGCCGGACGGCAGCAGTCGTCAGGTGAAGTTTACCAAGGGCGCCACGCCCGGCGCGCCAAACATTGTTCCATCGTACGACGGTCCGAGGTTCAACGAGGTGCTGGCATTCAACCGGCAAGGCGCGTCTGACTGGGTTGAGCTCTACAATGACACCGGCTCAAGCGTGTCACTCGCCGGCGTGAGCCTGTCGCGGCGAGCCGAAGGTGCAGGCGACTGGATGTTCCCCGCCGGCACGACAATCAAAAAGGGCGGTACCCTCGTCGTGCAGTTCGATGGCCGCCAGCCGGCTGGCGAACTCAACACTGGCGTTTCGCTCTCGGCCGAGGGCGGTGGCGTGTACTTATTTGATCCCGACGGCTTTCTCGCCCATTCGATCGAGTACGGCTTTCAAGTGGCCGATCAGCCGATCGGCATGAGCGAGGGCCGCTGGAAACTACTGACCAAGCCAACGCCTGGCAGGCCGAACGCCGCCGCCGCCGTGCTGGGCAACCCGATCAACGTTGTTTTCAACGAGTGGATGGCAAAACCGGCATCCGGCGCGGACTGGTTTGAACTGTTTAATCCGGAGTCCAATCCGGTGGACATCGGTGGCATGGCGATCTCCGACGATCCCACGGCGGTGGGCCGCGCCAAGTTCACCATCCCGGAGCACACGTACATCCCGGCGCAGGGCTGGGTGCGCTGGCTGGCAGACGGGACGGCCGGGGTGGGCCATGTGAATTTCAGTCTGCGTGGCCAGGGCGAGTTGCTGCGGCTCTACGGAAGCCGGCGCAGCGCGATTGATGAGATTGAGATTTTCAATGCGGTCGATGGCGTTTCACGAGGGCGGCTGCCGGATGGCGCGGAGACGTTGAACGACTTCCCTCTCACCCCTACGCCGGGCGGCGGCAACTATCTCCCCATCGCGAACGTCGTGATCAACGAGGTGCTGTCGCACACCGACGCGCCACTTGAGGACGCCATCGAGTTGCACAACCTTGGGGAGTCGCCGGTGGACATCAGTGGCTGGCGGCTTGGTGATTCGTTTGAGTCACCCAGTCACTACGTCATCCCCGACAGCACGATTCTGGCGGTTGGCGGCTACGCGGTGATTTATGAGGGCGACTTCAACCGGGGCGGCACCGGATTTAGCCTCAATTCCGCGCATGGCGACACGATTCACCTCGCGGCTGTTGGCGCGGCCGGCACGCCAAGCGGCTTCCGTGCTGTGCAGCCGATTCAGCCCATGGCCAACGGCGTTTCCGTCGGTCGTGTGACGACCCGGGTGGGAGTGAAGTTTGTGCCATTGGCCAGGCGCACTTTCGGCGTTGATGCTCCCGAGTCGGTGGCGGCCTTTCGCGAGGGCGGTGGAGAGGCCAACGCCGGCCCGATGGTTGGCCCTGTCGTCATCAGCGAAATCATGTACGAGGGACAGTCGGGTGTCGCCGGCCTTGGGCAGGCGCAGATCGAGTTTGTCGAGTTGCACAACATCAGCGCCCAGGCCGTGCCGTTGTTTAATCCGCTTGAGCCGCAGAACACGTGGCGGCTTCGCGGCGGTGTGCAGCTGGACTTCCCGGCGAATACGACAATGCCGCCCGGCGGTTTTCTGTTGCTCACTGGATTCGATCCCGCCGCCGAGTCGGCGGTCGTGTCGAGGTTCCGCGAGCATTACGGGGTGCCAAGCGGCGTACCGATTGTTGGGCCGTTCGCGGGTCGCTTGGCCAACGGCGGCGAGACGGTGCGGCTATTGCGGCCCGACAATATGCAGGGGCTTGACCACGAGGATGCCGGATATGTCCCCTATCTGCGGGTGGAAGCGCTCTCGTACGACAACCGCAAACCTTGGCCGAGCGATGCCGATGGCACCGGGCTTTCCCTGCAACGCAAGGCGGCCAGCAAGTTCGGTGATGAGCCGGACAATTGGCTTGCCGCCGCGCCGACTGCGGGTCGGGCCAACGCCAAGGATTCAGCCGGTGACCGCGATGCCGACGGAATGGACGACGCGTGGGAATTGGCCCACAAATTAAATCCGGCCGACGCCACCGACGCAGCGGCCGATACCGACAACGATGGCGTAAGCAACCTCGGCGAGTTTCGCAGCGCCACCGACCCGAACGATGCGAAGAGCCGGTTCCTCATCGGATCGATCGACGTTATCGGCGGCAGCGTGACGATTTCCGTGCATGTGTCGCCGAACCGCAGTTATAGCGTGGAGTTTACCGATAAGGTGAGTGGCGGTTGGGCCAAGCTGGCCGAGTTCACCACCGATCCCGACCAGCGCTTGGCCAAGGTCGAGAGCAACGCCCCGCTTGAGCAAGCCCGTTTTTACAGAATCCAGCTGGCCGATTGATTCGTCGCTTTAGACCAGTGACTTGGCTGCACTAAAAATCGCGCTGGAGGTCAGGCCGAAGTGCTCCCATACCTCGTCGTGACCCTCGGACGGGGCAATGCGCGGGTCAGTAATGCCGATGTGCTCGGTCTTCGCACCCGTGCTGCTAGCGGCAGAGAGCACTAGACCGGCGAACCCGCGAACGCCGGTGCAACGTGTGCCGATGATGCCGTCCTCCGCCGTCACCACGCCGTCGTACTGAGCGAAGATTCCATCAAGAAAACCATCCGGCAGCGGCAGGCCGTTGATGATATAAACATCAGCCGTGCCGTCCAGATCTGCCGCAGCGTCCTGCGCGATGCCGGCGGTGGCTCCCAGCGCGAGAATGGCGACCTTCGCTGTGGCGTTTTTGCGGAGCGGCGTGACGGCTTCCCACTCGCTGTCGGCGTTGAACAGTGCGTCGCCGTTCTCGTCGGAGAGCACCAGCAGGTTGTCGCGTGGGATGGCAACAATGTGCGCGCCATAGCGGGCGCAGGCATCGCGGACGGCGACGAACGCACCGCGCGCGTCGGCCGGCGCGTAAAAGCGATCGGTGTACGGCAGGTAACCGATGGCCAGCGTCACCCAGTCGAGACTCCAGCCAGAGAAATGGTCGCGGCCGGTGCAGGCACCGACGTGGCTCATGTGCATAATGACGTTAAGACCCTCGTTGACTCCGTTGAGATTGCGCTGGTAACGCCACAACTCCAGCCCCTCGCGGGCGATGCCCTCGAAGAACGCGGCGAACGTCGAGACGACGTTGACCTGTGGCCTGTTGGAACTCATCGCTAATCCGTCGGCTACGAGCAGCGCGACCTGTTCTTCGATGCTCAACTCGATCTGGTTCTTCGCGGATAACTCGGCGCACGCCTTGCCCAGTTTGGTTGAGGGATTGAGGTCGCAGCTCACGATGAACACATCGTTCGGGTGCGCCTTGGCCACGGCGAGGTAGGCGGCCTCTGATCCGGCACGGGCGCTGGTCTTTTTGTCGGCGTTCGGCAGGCTGACCTCGGCCAGTTGCGCGGCGGAAAGCGTGAGGTTATCCGTGCCGGGGGCGGGGCGGGCGTGGGTGGTTACCTCGAACTTGGTTGCGGCGTGGATTTCGTCGAACGCGGCCTGTTGCTCGTCGTTGCGGGAGAGCATCGAGTTAGCCAGCACCTCGACCTCGTCGCGGCCCTTCATGTGGCCGTCGTGATGCCCAGCACCGCCCGGCAGGTCGTTGACCAATAACAGGCACTCAAGCATTGGGATGGTGTCACGGTAGCTCATCATTGCGCCTGGCACCCAAATTTCCTGATCCATCGAAACGCCGTTTTTGGAGGTGATCGCCTCGAGCTCGGCACCGATGCCGAAGCGTTCGGCGAGCCACTTAAAGTCGACCGTTTCGCCATCGGCGGATGTATAGCCGGTCGGATAAATCATCGTCGGCCGACCTTCCATCGCACGGGCATGAGCCTGCTTGTAGGCTTTGTACATCTCAGCGGTGTCGAACAGCGACTTGGTCTCGATGATCTCGACGCCCATCGCCTCGACGATCGGGCGGGGATCCTTGTCCATCACGTTTTTGTTCGAGTCGGACAACTGGATGCCGTTGCGCTGCATGACGAACGTCAGTGGCAGGTTGCCGATATCGGCGGCATTAAAGCCGTTCAGCGCCTGGCCGGCGATCCAGCCGGCGTCGCCGCAGTGGCAGAGCACCCACGATTCTGAGTTGCGCGCGCGCATACCCATCGCCTGGCCGGCGGCGACTGGGATCATTACGCCGAGTCGTCCACCGTTAAGTTGTGTGCCGCCCGGCACCCACGAGACATGGCCGGGGATGTCGAGTCCGCGCCGGAATTGGTGCACCACCGAGTCACGATCCACAAAGCCAAGCGCGGCGAGTGACGAGTAGTAGCCGATGCTGGCATGGGCGTTTTCGATGGTGAACTGCACCTTGTCGTAATCGGTTGCCGCCAGTGTGAGCATTAGGCTCGGGATCAGGTCCAGGCCGCCGCCCAAGTGGTCGAGTTCGCCGATCGAGGCCAGCGAGGCCAGCGAGGAAATGGAGATGCGTGCCGCCTCGATTTCGAGCGCCTGCAATGTAGCGGTCTGTTTATTGTCGAGTGCGTCGGTGTCGCCCATGTCGATTTGCAGCGGCAACACCTGCGAGGTGACGCTGGGCCGCATATACTTTGAGTCGGCGATCAGCTGATCGTTGCGTTCCTGTTGAGCCGTCACGGCTGTCTCTGAATAGTTACTCATAAAAGAAAGATTTTGTGGCGAGGGAAGGGGGGG
>DASCOW010000236.1:0-1147 GCA_036012205.1 Verrucomicrobiota bacterium | reverse complement strand
CCAAGATGCTCAACAGTAAGCCAAGCGCGGCGGCGCTGGCCGACTACGAATTGCAAACGATCGCTGAGCTGGAGCAGGTGTCGCGGCTCATCGGCGCGCTGTACGCGAGCATGGACGACTTCGAGTTGTTCACGGCGATTACGCAGATCTATTTTGCGACGGTGAGTTACTCGGAGACGGTGCATCGCCTCGCCAAGCCGGAGTTGGCCGGTTTGTTTTTGATGTGTGACCATCCGGAGTTCGGCCCGGCGAGCCGTGAGATTTTCGAGTCGTCTGTGCGGTTGTCCTGCCGTGACGAGTTGCTGCAGCGTATTTGTGAAATCATTGAACCGTTAAATGTCGCCGGCTTGGCTGACCCGGCCAAGCGCAACTGGTATCCGGTCGTGGCGGACGACCTGCTCGCGGCATCGGCCAAGCTTGGCTCTAGCGCAAACGAAATTCGGGAGATGCTTCTGCGGGAGCAGTTGTTATAGTCGGCACCGCGATGACTTGGTTGATGGTGGCATTGGGTGGCGCGCTGGGTAGTGTGGGGCGGTTTGGTCTTGGCCAGGCGCTGGCGAGGTACGAGGCCTTCCCGTACGGCACGCTGCTGGCCAATGTGCTTGGCTCGTTGGTTATCGGCTGTTGCGCCGGGTTGTTCTCCGATGACCAAAAATACAGCTCGCCGGGGCTGTTTTTGATGGTTGGATTCTGTGGTGGTTTCACTACCTTTTCGACCTTCAGCCTGCAGGCACTGGAACTAATGCAACAACAGGCTTGGACCAAGGCCGGAGGGTACATGCTGCTCTCGGTCGCGCTCTGCCTGTTCGGTACTTGGATCGGCCTCTTGCTTGGCCAAGCGCTCCGTAAAACAGGGTAGACGTTTCCAATGGAGGCGCAGATTTTCGGATGCGATCCATTTCCTTTATCTATTAAAAACCCGGTGACAATCCGAAAACAAGCGAAGATTCGACGCCGGGCGCGGCGTGGTTTACGTTGCTGCCACTTGGATGCCTACGCGCACTGACATCAACACGGTATTAATTATCGGCGCCGGTCCGATCATCATTGGGCAGGCCTGCGAATTCGACTACTCCGGCACGCAAGCGTGCAAGGCTCTCAAGGAGGAGGGCTACCGGGTTGTGCTCGTGAATTCCAACCCGGCCAC
>DASCOW010000235.1:0-8976 GCA_036012205.1 Verrucomicrobiota bacterium | reverse complement strand
CTTGACGCTCCTTGGGGCAACCGACTAGCCTGACGCCGGTTGCCACCTCCGGGTGTCAATGCGGTGAGTCAACTCTGTTACGGGCGAGTGAAGTCGGGGAGCAATCTTCCGGCTTTTTTGTTCGGTACGAACGGTTTGGATCTTGTCGAAAAGTCGAAAACTATGAACGCGGAATTTATTGCCAGCATGGAATATTGGGAGCGAGAGAAGGGGCTCGATCGAGAGATCCTTATCAGCGCTGTCGAGGATGCTATGGTCTCTGCAGCCAAGCGTGCCGTCGGCCCCGCCCGGGAACTGCGATGTGAAATCGACCGCAAAGATGGAGACATCCGCGCCTTCGCCACGTTGATCGTGGTGGAAACCGTCACAGACAAACAAAACGAAATCAGCCTGAGTTCAGCAAAACGATTTAAGGAAGACTCACAACTGGGCGAGGAACTTGAAGTCGAGGTCACCCCGAAAAACTTCGGCCGGATCGCCTCCCAAAATGCCAAGCAAGCCCTGATGCAAGCCATCCGCCGGGCCGAGAAGGCACTGATTTACTCTGAGTTTCAAGATCGTGTCGGCGACATCGTCAGCGGCGAGGTCCGGGGATTCGACCGATCGGACGTCCTCATCGACTTGGGCAAATTCGAGGCCCTGTTGCCAAACCGCGAACGCGTGCCCACGGAGGAATACCAACGAGGCGAACGCATTCGGTGCCTCGTCAAGGCTGTCCAGGGGAACGACAGCGATTCTGAGATCATCCTCTCCCGCAGGGACTCCGACTTCGTGCTCAAACTGTTTCAACTCGAGGTATCTGAAATTAACGACGGCACGATTGAGGTCAAATCCATCGCACGGGAGCCGGGCTTTCGCACCAAGCTCGCCGTGCATTCGAGGGACGAGAAAGTGGATCCCGTCGGTGCCTGCGTCGGGCTTCGCGGGCAACGCGTGAAAAATATCGTTCGAGAACTCAACAACGAAAAGATCGATATTATCCGCTGGGACGACGACATCGAAACCTACGTAACCAACTCCCTCGCCCCGGCCCAGCTCAGGCGTTTGGAGGTGCAACAAGATCGGAAGCGGATTCATGTCCTGGTTGATCCGGACCAACTTTCGCTGGCTATCGGGCGGCGCGGCCAAAACGCCCGCCTCACCAGTTTGCTCACCGGGTGGCAGATCGACATAGATCCTGAGCAGGAAGTGCGGGTCGGATTCGAAGAACAAGTGGCCGGCGCCGTCGATGCCTTGGCCGCCATCCCCGGAATCGAGCAGGAACAAGCCGACGCCCTCGTACATGCCGGCCTGCTAACATTGGACGCCCTGGCCGACATAGAAGCCTCCGACCTGGCCGACATACCGGGCCTCGCAGAACATGCCGAAACAGTACTGTCAGCCGCCCGAGCCGAGAAGGAACGTCGGACGGGCGCGAGCACCAATCCGCTGATTAACAATATTGAGTCAACGGAACCCGCCCCCGAAACTGCCGGCCCTCCCGAGGTGAACGACGAAGAGGCGGAAACACCCGAGATCGACACCGCCCAACCCGGAGAGGTTGAGTAACAGGACAGACTCGCCGCCGCTTGGCCAAGCCACGAGGAAACGATTTTTATGCCCGTTCGCATTTACGAAATTGCCAAAAAAGCCGGGATTCCCAGCAAAGAAGTCTTGGCCAAAGCCAAGGAGTTGGGGATCACCAACGCAAAGGTCGCCTCGAGCACACTCGACAAGATCACTGCCGAGTATCTAGAGGAGCAGATCGCCGGCACTCAGGAACCCGAGTCAACTCCTGAAGAAGCTCCGGCCGCCCCCGAGCCAATAATCATCACCGCCCCAGCCGAGGAACCCGCCGAAGAGAGCTCGGAAGAAACTGCCGAAGAAAGCGGCGAGGAGGAAGAAACTGAGGAAAGCAGCGGGGAAGAAACCACCGAAGAACCGCAGGAGGAAGAAGCTGAAGAGCCGAGCGACATTGGCAAAAAAGTGGGCTTCATAGAACTGGGCAACATGCCGGTGCGCCCGGCGGTGCGCGAACGCAAGAAAAAGAAGGACAAAAAGGAGAAAAAGAAGCCCGTCGAAGCCCCGGAGCCCAAGCCGGAATCCCCAATCGTTGGCGGCCCGCGCAAACCAAAATACGTGGCTCCGGTTGATGGCCCGTTGATCGCCATCAAACCGCCGATTATTGTCCGCGATCTCGCGGAGCAAATGAATCGCAAGCCGTTCCAGTTGATCGCAGATCTAATGGCGCTCAATGTTTTTGCCAACATCAACCAGTCCATCGAAGAACCGGTTGCCCGCGAAATCTGCGCCAAACACGGCTTCCGATTCCGGCTCGAGCGCCGTGAGCGCGGCGCCGGCCTCGTCAAGACGTCGACCAAGAAAAAAGTCGTGCTCGACGCCGATGATGTGGATGAGAATCTGCAACCCCGTGCGCCGGTGGTCACCATCATGGGCCACGTCGACCACGGCAAAACCACGCTGCTCGACGTTATCCGAAAGTCGAACATCACCGCCGGGGAGGCCGGAGGCATCACCCAGCACATCGGCGCCTACACCATCGACGTCCCCCACCCCGAGCATCCGAAAAAACTGGAGCAGATCACCTTCCTCGACACGCCGGGCCACGCCGCGTTCAGCGCCATGCGCGCCCGCGGCGCCAACGTCACCGACATTGTCATTCTCGTCGTTGGCGCAGACGACGGCGTCATGCCACAGACCATGGAAGCCCTCAGCCATGCGCAGGCCGCTGAAGTTCCAATTATCGTCGCTGTCAACAAGATCGACCACCCGTCCGCCAACCCGACGATGGCCCGCACCCAGTTGCAGGAAAAAGGACTCGTCTGCGAGGAATGGGGCGGCGAGACAATTTTCGTCGATGTCTCCGCGTTGAAAAACACGAACGTCGACAAGCTGCTCGGCATGGTTCTGCTCCAAGCCGAGGTGCTCGAACTCAAGGCCAACCCCAACCGCAAGGCAGTCGGCAACGTCGTTGAGTCCGGCATGGAATCCGGCGGCCCAACCGCCACCTTGCTTGTCCGCAAAGGCACGCTAAAAGTCGGCGACGTCATGGTCTGCGGCAACCACTTCGGCAAAGTGCGCGCGCTGGTGGATCACGAGGGCAAACGCATCAAGCAAGCCGGCCCCTCCTCTGCCGTGAAGGTGCTTGGCCTGAACGGCGTGCCCAGTGCCGGTGTCGAGTTCAACATTCTCCCGAACGAGAAGGAGGCCCGCTCCGTCTGCGAGGAACGCGACGCGAAACAACGCGACGAAGCCTCGGCACGCAAACGCAAGATGACGCTCGCGACATTGTTCAGCCGTATGGAAGCCGACTCTGACAAGGTGCTCAAGCTTATCATCAAGGCCGACACGCAGGGCTCCGTCGAGGCGATTGTCGACTCCATCGGCAAGATCGACTCGGACAAGGTGAATGCCGAGGTGATCCACTCCGGTGTCGGCTCAATCTCCGAGTCCGACGCCACGCTGGCCAGTGCCTCCGACGCGATTATCCTCGGCTTCCACGCCAAGATCGACACCGGCGTCGGCGACGTGGCCAAGCGCGAGGGGGTGCAAATCAAGCTCTACGCCATCATTTACGAGTTGATCGACGAAGTGAAGGAGGCCATGGCCGGCCTGCTCGACCCGTTGATGAAAGACGTCGTTACCGGCCAGGCGGAGGTGCGCAGGATTTTTGAGCTCAGCAAGGGCGGCAACGTCGCCGGCTGCGCCGTCACCAGCGGCAAAATTGTGCGCGGCAAGATGCGTGTCACTCGCAATGGAGACCTAGTCTACGAGGGCATCTCCCATACGCTCAAGCGCTTCAAGGACGAAGTCAACGAGGTGCGCTCCGGCATGGAATGCGGCATCCGGCTCGACGGCTTCGATGACTTTAAGGAGGGCGACATCGTCGAATGCTACACGCAGGAAAAAGTCGCCCAATCACTGTAATCCAACCCCCGTTCGTCCCATGCCCAACCTGCGCCATATGCGCGTGCGAGAGCTGCTCAAGCGGGAACTCAACGAAATCTTTCGGCGTGAGTTCCCTGTCGAGCTTGGTCTTGTCAGCGTCAGCGAGGTCGGCGTCTCGAACGACCTCCACTCCGCCACCGTTTTTGTCTCCTCCATCGGCGATGAACCGGCACAGCGTAAGGCATTCCGTGCTGTTCGCAAGGCCGCTGGAAAAATCCAGTCCCAGCTTGGCCAAGCGGTGGAGCTGCGATACACACCAAGACTGAAATTCACCCTCGACGAAACCCGCAACCGGGGCGACCGGGTGCTCCATATTCTCGATGAGATCGAGAAGGAGGCACCCCCTGGCCAAGCTCATGACGAAGACCCGATTAAAAACGATTGACCGGATCCTCGAGATCATTGGCGAAAGTCACACCATCGCCGTCTGCAGCCACATGCGGCCGGACGGCGATTGCATCGGCTCGACGCTTGGCCTCGCGCTGGTGTTGCTCGAGCAAGGCAAAGAAATCACCTGCTGGAATCAGGATCCCGTCCCCTCCAAACTGCGGTTTCTCGATCCGGATCAACTCATCCAGACGCCGCGACCGATCAAGCGCCCGTTCGACTGCGTCATCTCCGTCGATGCTGCCAGCATCGAGCGCCTCGGCACCGCGCAGGAGCACATCGCCAACCGCAAAACCCTTGTCAACATCGACCACCACGCCAGCAACACCCGTTTCGGCGACGTGAACTGGATCGCCAGCAAGGAACCGTCCAGCGGCGAACTGGTCTATCAACTCATCAAGAAAGCCGGTTGGAAAATCACCCCACGAATCGCCGATTGCCTGTTCACCGCCCTCTCGACCGACACCGGCTCGTTCCAGTACCCCAGCACCCTGCCGGAGACCTACTACGCCGCCGGCGATCTCGTCAAAAAAGGCGCCGACCTCTCCACTGTTTGCGACGAGGTATACCAATCGTACCCCCTCTCCCGCGTCAAGTTGCTCAAACGCGTTTACAACAAATTCCGCCTCACACACGACAACCAGATCGCCTACTTTTGGCTAAAACAGGTGGACTTCTCCCGCACCGGCGCCACCGCCAGCGACACGGAGGGGCTGATCGACCACGTCCGCGCCATCGAGCCGGTCGTCGTCGCCTGTGTATTCGAGGAACTCGAGCCCGAACTCACCCGCATCAGTCTCCGGTCCAAGGACAAAAACGTGAATGTCAGCGACATCGCCGGGCTATTCGGTGGCGGCGGACATCAGGCTGCAGCCGGCGCACGCATCGCCGGCAAGCCGATAGGCGTGCAGCGCCGCGTCGTCGCCGCCATCCGCAGGGCGCTTGACGAGCGCCCGTCATGAGCATAAACGAATTCAACGCACCGGCCGGCGCACTCCTCATCGACAAGGCGGCCGGCCCGACCTCGCACGACATCGTCGACACCGTGCGGCAATGTTACCGCATCAAAAAGGTCGGCCACTGCGGCACGCTCGACCCTGCCGCCACCGGCCTGCTCATCCTCCTGCTCGGCAAGGCGACCAAGCTCTCCGAGAAAATGATGTCCGACGACAAAGTGTACGTCGGTTCGATTAAACTTGGCGAAACAACCAACACCTTCGACGCCGAGGGCGAGATCGACGAAACCAAGCCAGTGCCTGAACTCACCCTCGAGGCGTTGCAGGAAACAGCCAATACCTTCCTCGGTGACCAGATGCAGCTGCCGCCAATGGTCAGCGCCATCAAAATCGACGGCACGCCGCTGTACAAACTCGCGCGCAAAGGCATCGAGATCGAGCGCCGGAAGCGCTTCATCCATCTTTACAAGTTTATCATCAGCGAGTACGAGCCGCCGATCGCATGGTTCAAGGTCGCCTGCACCAAGGGCACCTACGTCCGCACGCTCGCGCACGACCTTGGCCAAGCGCTTGGCTGCGGCGCACATCTGGCCGGCCTACGCCGCACCGTCTCCGGAAAATTCAAGGTCAGCGCCGCCACCCGACTCGAAGAGCTCACCACCCTCTCTCCGGACGACCTGATCAAGCGCGTCGTGCCGACGCTCCAACTCTCCTCCACCGCCGAATCATGAAACTCATCCACCAATCCGGCGACCTCAGCAACGACGACCGCAATGTCAGCCTCGCCATCGGCATGTTCGACGGCGTACACATCGGTCATCGGCAAGTCCTGCGACAGGCAGGCGAAGACAGCAACCGTAACGAAGGCCACTCCGTCGCCGTGACGTTCGACCGGCACCCGGCCACAATCATCGCGCCCGACCGCACCCCAGCCCTGCTGCAAACCCTCTCCCAGCGACTCCGCGCCATCGAGGCGCTCGGCATCGACGCCACACTTCTCATCAAGTTTGACGAGAAGTTCAGCCGCAAACCCGGCACGAAATTCGTCCATGAGCTGGCTGCCGGTTTCGGCGCGATCCAAAGCATCTGTGTCGGCGCAAATTTCACCTTCGGCCACCGGCGCGATGGCAGCATCAAGTTGCTGCGCGCACTTGGCCAGGCACTTGGTTTTCACGTGCACGGACTGCAGGCCGTATCGCTCGGCAGCCAACCGGTCAGCAGCACGCGCATCCGCGCCGCCGTACGCGACGGCCATCTCAACGATGCCAGGCAAATGCTCGGACGCTCATTCGCCATAGAAGGCATCGTCATCAGGGGCGAGGGGCGAGGCCGCGAACTGGGTTTCCCCACCGCCAACCTCGACGCCACCGGCTTGGCCCTGCCGTCGAACGGTGTTTATGCTGCGCACGCCAGGCTTGCCCAAGCAACGCATCGAGCCGTGCTCAACATCGGCCTGTGCCCGACCCTAGCCAATCCCGAATCCGCGCTACAGGTCGAGGCCCACCTGCTCGACTTCAATGCTGACCTGTACGGCCAGACAATAGAAATCGAACCGATCGAGCGACTCCGCGATGAACAGCGGTTCGCCTCGACCGACGAATTAGCCGCCCAGATTTCAAGCGACATCGCTCGCGCCCGCACCTTGTTTTAATTTTGAAAAACCCCAATACTCCGCCGCCCATGAACGCAGGGATCACAGCAATCAATGAAGAAGTCGAACGCACCAGCGCCTTTGTGCAGCCGTTACTGGGGGAACTTGGCAAGGTCGTCATCGGGCAAAAAATGCTCGTTGAGCGCCTCATCATAAGCCTGTTGGCCAACGGCCATGTGCTGCTCGAGGGCGTGCCCGGCCTAGCCAAAACGCTCTCGATCAAGTCGCTCGCCAACTGCATGAACGCGCAGTTCGCGCGGCTGCAGTTCACGCCCGACATGCTCCCGGCCGACGTTGTCGGCACGCAGATTTACAACCCGCAATCCGGCGACTTCACCACGCGCAAAGGTCCGGTGTTTGCAAACCTCGTGTTGGCCGACGAGATCAACCGCGCGCCGGCCAAAGTGCAGAGCGCCCTCCTCGAGGCCATGCAGGAGCGCCAGGTCACCATCGGTGATAAAACCTACCCACTACCCGAGCCGTTCCTCGTGATGGCCACCCAAAACCCAATCGATCAGGAAGGCACCTACCCGCTGCCCGAAGCGCAAGTCGACCGGTTCATGCTCAAGGTGAAAATCGATCATCCGGATCGTGACGAGGAACGCCAGATTCTCGACCTCATGGGACGCACCAACGCAGCACCCGAGACGCAGCAAGTCGTCACCGTCGAGGACATTCTCAAGGCGCGCGAAGTCATCAACAACATTTACATCGACGACAAGGTCAAGGACTACATCGTCGACATGGTCTGCAGCACCCGCGAACCGGCCCGTTACAACATCGACGTCGCCGACTTTATCCAACTCGGCGCCTCGCCGCGCGCCACCATCGCGCTTACCCTCACGGCCAAGGCGCACGCCTTCCTACGCGGGCGCGGCTTCGTCACGCCACAGGACGTCAAGAGTGTCGCACAGGACGTCCTGCGTCACCGCGTGTCCGTCACCTTTGAGGCCGAGGCCGAGGAGAAAAACTCCGAGACCATCATCCGAAAAATTCTCGACGAACTCCCCGTGCCGTAAACGGAATCCCCGCTGCGGCGCAGTCCTTATGACTGGCTGGCTCAAGAATTACACTCCACAACGCTTCCTGATTTCCTTCGGGCTGGCGGCGATGATCGGGTTGGCAGCATCGTTCGCCTCGGTAGCATTCGTGGAGGGCATCTTTTGGATCAATGGCAACCTGTTTATATCACCAAAAAGCCGAGACAATGGTGAGTTTTCTCACCTGATTCCATGGTTCACTGTTTTGGCTCCTACTCTTGGTGGATTTATTGTCGGGGGACTTCTGCTTTTGATCCGCGGCAACCAACCCCAAGGAATAGCAGACATTATTTTTTGGTCACAGACCGGTAAAGGAAGAACCTCTGACCGTAAGGGTTTAATTACGGTTATAACTTATTTCACCTCTCTTAGTTTCGGCGCATCAGTCGGTATGTACGGTCCCCTTGTAAGCCTTGGATCTTTAGTCGGCAACTTTCTTTCGAAACTCACGGCAGATCATCGAAGATTGGGGCTAATTGCAATAGGTTGTGGGGTGTCCTCAGCCATCTCAACAGCATTCAACGCACCAATCGCTGGCGTCATCTTCGCGCACGAAGTCATCCTGCGGCACTACTCCATCCGCGCCTTCGCGCCGGTGACCATCTCGGCCTACGTCAGTCAGGTTATGGCCACCGAGGTGTTCAAACGGCCGCGGTTGCTTGAAGTTGGCGAGGTCAGCATTCAGCATCCGTACGAATACGGTGCCTTTCTGCTTGTGGGCGTCGTTGGGGCTGCAGTGGCGATCTTTTACATGCGCGGTGTGCTCGTGTCTGGAAAACTCGCCGGCAAACTCAAACTACCTATCTGGATCAAACCGCCCTTGGCAGGACTGATACTTGGGCTGATCTGCCTTGGTGTGCCAGAATTGCTGGGGGTAGGTCTAGACACAACCAAAGCTACTCTCAATATTGAGCAGGTGCGCGCCGGCAACCTCGATTACATCACCGGCATGACCACTATGGAGTCGGTCATCGATGCCAATACCAAGGAATTC
>DASCOW010000234.1:0-5676 GCA_036012205.1 Verrucomicrobiota bacterium | reverse complement strand
CTCACGATACTGCGGACGTCTCGCTGGAATGCACACGATCCTTCCAGACGTAACGGAGCATCAGCGTCCGCAGCGCGGCGGTCAACGGAATGGCCAACACCCCGCCCATGATGCCCCCCAGCAGAGTCGTCCCCACCATCACGGCGACGATGATCGTCAGCGGATGCAACCCCACCCGGTCGCCGATGATCTTGGGCGAGATGAACAGGCCCTCCATCGTCTGCACCGCCGCGAACACAACCAGAATGAGCACCGGCTTGAGCCAACCGTCGTCCGGCACGAATTGAATCATCGACAGGACGAACGCCGGAATGATGCTCAACGCCACGCCGAGATACGGGATGATGCTCAGCAGCCCAGCCATGACGCCCAGCAGAATCGCGTAATCCAGGCCGATCACCAGAAAACCGATCGTGAGTAGCGCCCCCACGCACATCGCCACCAGCACCTGGCCGCGGAAAAACACGATCAGGCAATCGTTGATAGAGTGCAGCACAAATACGATCTCCTCCTTGATCCGTGACTCGCGCACCGGCAGGTAGTCGGTCCAGTTCCGCTTGATGCCCCGTTTCTCGAGCAGAAAGTAAAACACATATACCGGCACCAGAGCCAGGCCGGCCAGAAAACCAAACAACGACATGACTTTCTTCAACTGCTCGAGTACCCAGGCCGATGTTTTCTCCATGGCGTCCACCATGAACTCCCGCGCCTTCTCGTTCGTCACACCGACATTCTTCATCCACTCACGCGGCGTCTCGAACCAGACCGGCTTGGCAGGTGCGTTGGTGGACGTATTGATCGGCTTGGCAGGATCGCCCGGATTGACGATCGAACTCACACTTTCCTGAAACTTCTTGGCTTGCTTCGGGAACTCGGTGGAGAGCTTGCCCACCTGCGAAATCAACGACGGTACCACCGAAGCTACCACCCCCCCCACCAGCAGCACCGCGATGCAGAATACCAGAATGATTGCATTCTGGCGCTTGAGGCCGCGTTTCTTTTGAAACCAATCGACAATCGGGTCTAGCAAATAGGCGATGACCCCGGCAATCGCCAGCGGAATCAGCACTGAGGAGAGCGAATTGACTACCCACCCCACCCCAAGCGTCAACAGGGCAATTAGCGCCAGCAGAACCCCCACCGCCAGCGCCGTCACCGAGGTCCAGAGGATCCTGGCCTGCTTTTCGGTTGGTGGAGGATACGCCATCGGTGCTTATTCCTGCCCCAGCTCGACGGCCCGCTCCGTCGCCGCACGCACGGCATTGATGAGCGCGCTGCGCACGCCGCCCTCCTCCAGCTCGTGCACGCCCTCAATCGTCGTGCCGCCCGGGCTGCAAACCATGTCCTTGAGTTCGCCGGGATGCTGACCGGTCTCGAGCACCATTTGCGCCGCGCCAAGCATTGTCTGCGCCGCCAACTGTGTCGCGATGTCCCGGGGCAAACCCGCCGCCACGCCACCGTCGCTCAACGCCTCGATCATCAAGTAACCGTAGGCCGGCCCGCTACCGCTCAGGCCGGTCACCGCGTCGATCAAGCTCTCCTTCACCTCATGGGCCACGCCTACGGCACACAGCAACTGCTTCACCAACTCTCTGTCCTCGGTCGTCGCCGCCTGGGCTAGCGCATAGCCGCAGGCGCCCTCGTCGACCAGCACCGGCGTATTGGGCATCACACGCACGATTCGCGCACGCCCGCCGCACGCCTCATCGAGCTTGGCCAGCTTTATGCCGGCCAAAATGGAAATCACGAGATGGGTTTCGTTGAACTGATCGCGCACCAGTTCGGTTGCCTCGTCAAGTTGATGCGGCTTGAACGCCAACACAACGACCTTGGCCTTGGTCAAGACGGCCGCGTTCGAGTCAGTCGTCTCGCAGCCAAGCGCTTGGCCAAACGTCTCGCGACCGGCGGGTACCGGATCGCTGGCGATGAGGTTCTCAGGCGAAACGAGCCCGGCATTGACGAAACCCTTGGCCAGGGCGGTCGCCATTCTACCAGCGCCAATAAACCCGATTGTGGGTGTCTCAGTCACGCGTGTTGGGTATCAATTTTTTTCATTGTCGTAAAGCCAAATTGGCCGGGCGCGTCACCGCCCAAGCTGGGATTTCAGCTTGGCCAACTTGTCAGCATAGCGCTTGGCCAGACGCTCCAGTTCGGCCCAATTTCCCCCTGCGACGATCTCCTTTTTCAGCAGGGCCGAGCCGGTGCCCAGCGCCGCCGAGCCAGCCGCGAGAAAGGCCTCCATTGTGTCGAGGTTCACCCCGCCGGTGGGGACGATTTTCAGGTGCGGCAACGGCGCGAGCAGCGACTTGATGTAGCCCGGACCAAGCGTGTCAGCCGGGAAAATCTTGACGAAGTCCGAACCGGCCTCGTGCGCCGTCTGGGCCTCAGTCGGCGTGTAGGCACCCAGCATCACTGGCCGTTCCAGCGCATGCGCCGCCGCAACAAGCGACGGGCGGAGGATCGGGCTGATGACGTACTTTGCCCCGGCGTCGATCGCCGCCCGGCAGGTGTCATCATCGGTCACCGTGCCAACGCCGAGCAGGATGTCATCACCGAGTTCGCGATCCACCGTGCGAATCGTTTCGATCGCGTTGGGGATGCTCATCGTCAATTCCACTGCCCGGATGCCGCCCGCAACAAGCGCGCCTGCCAACGGCAGTGCCATCTCGGGCCGGGGCACACGCACGATGGCCACCAATCCCTCGGCCACAATTTGTGAGGTGATTTGCTCCCGCTCGCTCACTTGGTTTTGTTGAACCACTTGGCCGTGTCCTTGACGTTGTGCTTCACCGACTCAAGCCGGATCGTGAACGCCGCGAACGTCGGTTCCTTTAACTCCAGCGTGTGGGGGATGTTCACACCATCCACTTTTTTATAGCCGCGAAAGATCACCTTGGTTTTAACCTCCTGCCCCTGCATATCGGCGATGGAGGAGACACCGGCAACCAGCCCCGTGCCGACGTCAAAATAAAACGTGTCCGCATCTCCATTCTTCGGTGTCATCTTGACTGAGTGAACTTTTTTTCCACCAAGCTGCTCGACGCCCTGCAGTTCAATCTTGGGATAGTTTTTTTTGAAATTCAGGTAGGCGTAAAAGTCTGCGTCGATTTTTTTGTTGGCCAGTTCTCGTTCCTTTTTTTCAGTCACCCTGCCATCCGGTGTTTCTGTCCAGCCCTTGCGGCCTGTGAACACATCGCGGATCGTCCCCATCCCGTCGATGGTCAACTCCATCATTTCTTTGTTTGGCGCCGCATGCCGTAGGATCACCGGGAAGGCTGCGCCGAACGCCGTCAACTCAATCTTCCCCCAGGCCTCCCGGTTGTTCAGCGCACGCATGGCTTTCTCGCCGCCGAGCGCCTCGACGTTACGTTTGAGAATGACCTCCACTGACGGTGTCTCGGCCAGGCCGGCGCAGGTCAATAGCGACAAAACTGTCCACAAGGCAGTGTACAGCATGGAGATCGTCTTCATTTGGGCGTCAGCAGTGTGCGACTTTACAGCTGGTTTGGCAATGAACTTCGCGCTTGTAAGCCGTCCGTAAAACAGGTAGCAAATCCGGGCCGAGTAACGGTGTTGGGCGCATATCATGGAGTTGGCTGATTTTCTCACTAAAGAACAGGTTGTCACGGACTTAAAGGCCTCCGACCGCTGGGAAGCGATCGAGGAATTGATCGGTCTGCTTGTCGATAACGGACAGATCAAGACTGACCACCGCGATGCCATCGTCTCTGTCGTCAAGAAACGCGAGATCTCGATGAGCACCGGCATCGGTTTCGGGATCGGCATCCCACATGCCTCGACCGACCTGATCGACGACGTAACCGGCGCGTTCGGCCGCAGCAGAGGCGGCGTGGACTTCGACGCGCTCGACAACCAGCCCGTTAATCTCGTGATGCTCTTCCTCGTGCCGCAGGGTCAATTCCAGAAACACCTCCACACACTGGCCAAGATTGCGAAGGTGCTTCACAAGAAGGAATTTCGCAAGGCACTCGAGGAGGCCGGCGACGCGGCGGAGATGTACCAGATCATCCGCAGCTCGCAGGAGAGCTGAGCCCTCGCCATTTTTCTTTTGGCCAATCCGTCGAACTCGCGCTTGGCCAAGCGACACCAACCGTGATCCATCTCGTCTTACAGGAAAAACTGCAGCAAGCCATCCTCGCGCTCCTGCCCGATGCCGACGTCTCGAGCGTATTCGTCCGGCCCTGCCCCGAGCCCAAGTTCGGCGACTACCAAACCAACGCCCTCATGGGCTTGGCCAAGCGCAACCAACTCAACCCGCGCGAATTCGCCACACAGATTGTCGAGCAAATCGACGTCGCCGACTGTTGCGAGCCGGTCGAGATCGCCGGGCCAGGCTTCCTCAATTTCCGACTCAAGACTGCCGCCCTCTCCGATTCCCTCGTCGGCGCGATCCGCGGCGAACATCTTTTTTACCGCACCTCCTCTGAACCGCGCACTATCGTCATCGACTACTCGTCGCCCAACGTGGCCAAGCCAATGCATGTCGGCCACATCCGATCGACCATTCTCGGCTACGCCCTGACCAGGGTGTTTCGGCTGCTAGGCCACCGGGTAGTCACCGACAACCATATCGGCGACTGGGGCACACAGTTCGGCAAACTGCTCGTCGGCTGGAAGGAACACCTCGACAAGGATGCGCTTGGTCAGGACGCCCTCGCCGAGATGGAGCGCCTCTACAAGCTCGTCAACTCCGCCTGCGACGAGGACGAAACCACCCTCACCCGCGCCCGGGGTGAACTCGTTAAATTGCAGGCCGGCGACGCCGAAAACCTCGCCATTTGGCATGAAATGATCGACTTATCGCGGCACCAATTCGACGAAATTTACGGCCGCCTCGGCGTTGAGTTCGACGAGACACTGGGCGAGAGCTTTTACAACAACCGCCTCATGGGAGTTGTCGAGGAACTCACCGCACAGGGCATCGCCGAGGAGAGCGATGGCGCACAGGTGGTCTTTTTCAACGATCACAAGTCTCTCAAGAAACACCCGGCCATCATCCAGAAAAGCGATGGCGCGGCCAACTACACCACGACCGACCTCGCCACGCTCGAGCACCGGCAAAAAAATTGGCAGCCATGCGAGGTCATTTATGTCACCGACGGCCGGCAGCAACTGCACTTCCAGCAACTCTTCGAACTATACAACCGCTGGCAACCGGACCACGGAATGAAGCTCAATCACGTCTGGTTCGGCGCGATCCTCGGCGATGACGGCAAACCGTTCAAGACGCGTAGCGGCGAGATCGTCCGGCTATCCGTGCTTCTCAACGAGGCCGAACAGCGAGCCTTCGACACCGTGAGCGAAAAAAATCCCGACCTGCCCGAGGAGGAACGGCACGACATCGCCCGCGTCGTCGGTCTTGGCGCAATCAAGTACGCCGACCTCTCCGGCAACCGCCAGAGCGACTATGTGTTCAGCTGGGACACCATGCTTGCGCTCGTCGGCAACACCGCGCCGTATCTGCTCTACGCCTTCACGCGCATCCGCAGCATCTTCCGCAAGCTCGGCGACGAGTTGCTGACACGGCCTGAGTCGTTCACTCTTGGCCAAGCGGAGGAACTCACGCTGGCCAAGCACCTGCTGCGCTTCGGGCTCGTGCTCGAATTGGTCATTGAGGAGAGTCGGCCGAACTACCTCTGCAATTATCTCTACGAA
>DASCOW010000233.1:0-3331 GCA_036012205.1 Verrucomicrobiota bacterium | reverse complement strand
TGCTCAATCGGTTGGCTGGTTAGGTCTGAGGATGGGTTGCACGTGCGATTCCAAGTGAGTGGAGCAGTGTCGAAGCGTTCGTATACGGCAAGATGGTACCCCGGGCGGGACTTGAACCCACAACATTCTGCTTAGAAGGCAGACGCTCTATCCAGTTGAGCTACCGGGGCGACCACGATTGCGCATAGCGCAAAGAATTGTCGCTAAATCTACGTAGGTCAAGTGCCCCGGTGAGGTAAAAGTCCTTGTCTTATTCCTCGAAGAAAAGCGCGCGAGCGTACTCGGCCGGGGAAAACGCCTGAAGGTCGTCCGGTTGTTCGCCCAGCCCGATGAATTTGACCGGCAAATCTAACTCGTGCTGGATGGATACCACCATGCCGCCCTTGGACGTTCCGTCGAGCTTGGTGATCACTAAACCGCTCAACGGCACCGACTTGTTGAACTCTCTCGCTTGGTTCAGGGCGTTCATCCCGATGGAGGCGTCAATGACGAGCAGTGTCTCGTGAGGGGCGCCGGCAATTCTGTCGCCGATTACGCGGTGTAATTTCTTGAGTTCACGCATCAGGTTGTGCTTGGTGTGCAGGCGTCCGGCGGTGTCTATGAACAAATAGTCGTTGCCCCTACCAAGTGCCGAACTGGCAGCATCATGGGCAATTGAGGCGGGATCGGCGCCGTAGTTGCTGCTGACGACTGGGATGTCGAGTCTCTCGCCCCAGAGGTTCAACTGCTCGATGGCAGCGGCGCGAAAGGTGTCGCACGCGGCCAATATCGGCTTTCCGCCGCCGGCCTTGACGCGGTGGGCCAGCTTGGCGGCTGTGGTGGTTTTGCCCGCACCATTCACTCCGACCAGCGAGACCACGGTCAGCCCGTCGCGCTTGGCCAAGCGACTGGTGCCGCTGCAAAGGCAGGACTCGACTTCTGCCTGTGCCACCTCAAGCACGTTGCCGGCTTCGCCGCCGCTTGACTCGTACGTGCGGCGTACGGCATCAACAACACGCTCTGTGACGGCGAACCCCATGTCCGAGGCGAGCAGTGCTGCCTCTAGTTGCTCGATGTCATCCTCGGTTAGTTTGGGCGAGCGGGTGACGATTCGGCGAATCTCGGTTGACAGCTTGGATTGGGTCTTTTTTAGTCCGGAAAAGAATTTTGTGAATAAGCCCATGTGTGAAAATCAGTTTGCAGTTGCACGGGAAAGTCGGCGTTTCATCTCATCGAGAATGTCGTACGGGACTCGGACTGTGCCGATCAGTGGGTAACGCCCCCGTGAAGGGCCGTGGCAATCTGATCCCCCAGTGACCAGCAAGCCACCAAGGCGCGCGGCCATTTCGCGGTATCGCTTGACTGTGCTCTTGGGGTGTTTGGTGTGCCAGCATTCGATGCCGTCAAGCCCGGCTTCAACCATGCGTGGGATCAAGTGGTCGATCTTGTTGAGGCCGGGATGTGCCATGATGGCCAGCCCCCCAGATTGGTGAATCAACCGGATGCCATCAGCGAAACAGACGTTTATTTTAGGCACCCAAGCGGGGGCGTTTTTGCGGAGGTAACGCACGAATGCCTGGTCCGTTGTACTACAAAAACCGTGTTTCACGAGCGCCCGGGCCACATGCGGCCGGCCGGGGGCCTTGCACTTGGCCAAATCGAAAACCTGGTCGGTTCGCAGGGGGATGCCGATCCTGTTGAGTTGTTCAACCAATCCGTGGACGCGGTCTGTGCGGTTCTGTTGGTAGCGGGTGGTTTCGCGGATTAACTCCTCGTTTCCAGTGTCGAGGAAGTAACCGAGCAGGTGCATCTCGTGTCCGTCTATGTCAGTGGACAGTTCAGTGCCGGGGATGAATTCGATGCCGCGCTCGGCGCAGGCCTTGGCCAGACGTGGGCAACCTTCGATGGTGTCGTGATCCGTCAGCGCAATGGCGGCTAGTTCCATTTCCTGCGCATCTTCGGCAACTTGCTCAGGAGTGGAAATGCCATCCGAGAAGAGGGTGTGCAGATGCAGGTCAATGTACGGTTGGGCCAAGCGTTTCTCCCGGTGGCTGGCTTAGTCAGCCGTGGTTCGTGCCGGGCGCATGAGCTTGCCCTTGACTTTGTCGAGTATGCCGTTGACGAACCGTCCGCTGTTCTCGGTGGAAAACTTTTTTGCGATGTCGATTGCCTCGTTGATGCTGACCACCGGGGGGATATCATCGCGATGCAACATCTCATAGATGGCTAGTCGCAGAATGTTTCTGTCCACCTTGGCGATGCGATCAAAGTTCCAGTTGCGAGTCTGCTCCTCGATGACGCTGTCCAACTCGCTGAGTTTTTCCAGAACACCACGGATGAGAGGATCGCCAAACTTCCGCACCTCACTGTCTTCGGGTGTGGGTGGTGTTGGTTCGATTTGTTTGCCCCATGTGGCTGGTTGGTGATCCTCAGCGATTGCGGCGCTGGTTTGGGATTCCCAAAAACGCTCTAGTTCCTCCTCGACGGCTTCGGGGGGATTTATATCATGCTGAAACAGGAACTGAAGGGCCCGTTCGCGGGCCAAGCGGCGATTACGCATCGGCGAGAGAGTGTATGAAAAAGGTTTGAAGGAAAATGTAAAAATCAGCTGGGCTAGTTTTCATTTTAACGAAACTTGCCGTCACGGGCTGGATACACGGTAAAATCGATGTCCATCTCCTGCCTTGGCCCAAACTGCAAACTCAACGATCTTTGGTTCCGTCACAAATTCATTGGTCTGGAGTTTCTCCCAAGTGTCCGAGACAAGGTCGTCGGTGGCGTGAATGGAATATGAGTTGCCTGGAAGGGCTGCGAAGCGAATGGCTAGCCGGGCTCGGTGTGTGTCGGATGCTGCTGCTTTCAAAAGAATAATTTCGGTGAAAATTACATCCCCCGGCGTGCCTCCGGGCACTAGGCTGGCGCGCCAGTTGGCCGGATCGCGTTCACTGGCAGTACTGGACACTAACTCAAGCGCCGAACCGCCACCGGCGGCCTCGATTGGCCAAGGGCTTTCGGCGGAGTAATTGACTGAGTAAACGATTTGGCCGTTGGGATCGATCAGGCGGAGTTCCTCTCCGGAGTTGGAGAGGCTGCCGGCGTAGGTGCCAAGGACAGGGGCGTCGGGATATTTTTCCGCAAAAGCAACTGGGTCGTCGTTGGGGATGAGGATGCCGGATTGCCACGGAGCTAGTGAACCTTCGTCAAACATAAATCGCACGCCGGACAGGCTAACGCCGGCCAAGCTCAGGCTCGAGTTGCCGGTGTTCTTTAGCTCGATAAACTCGAACGGTTTCCCATCTGGAGGATTGTACATCAATTCTGTTACTTTAAGTGCGGCCGAGGGGGAGATGAC
>DASCOW010000232.1:0-8518 GCA_036012205.1 Verrucomicrobiota bacterium | reverse complement strand
GTTTAACCAAGTCGACGCCGACGACATGGATTACGAAGATGCCTACGGCGGTATGATGGGGATGCCCGGCATGGGAATGCCCGGCATGATGATGCCCGGCATGATGCCCTACGGCATGGGCATGCCTGGTATGGGGATGCCCGGCATGGGCATGCCGCCGGGAGGCGGAATGGGTGGAGAGCCCGGAAATCCTGTCGGGGGTATGGGGATGAACCCCTACGGGATGAACCCCTATGGCATGATGGGTGGGGGCATGATGGGCATGATGGGTATGGGAGGCATGGGCATGATGGGCGACACCAACAATCTGAATGTTGTCGGCTCCCAGGATCGACCGCTGAAGGTCGTGTGCAAGGCGATCGACATGCGCGATATGGATCCCACTGCGAACAACCGGCTCATCACGGTGCTGGTTCAGCAAGTCAAGGACACGGGATTGTTTGATTATAACGAAACCAAACCGAGGGATCTTGAGGACATGGAGCGGCAGGGATTGGAGGATGTCAAGGACGACAAGAGTGACGAAGACAGCAAAGCTCGGCTCAAGACCTATCTTTTTGGCTTGGACTTGGTGTTGCGTGAACCCATTGAATTGTAAATCATGGCTGGAAAAATCAGCATCAATCCCGACGCCATAAAGCGCAATCTTGACCTGATCATCGTGACCGTCGCCACGCTGGCTTTGCTGGGCTACGGCTGGAGCGAACGCGGTGCGACCGAGACCGTCCGGACCAATAGTGCGGAGACGCTGAAAAACGATACCGAGAGATACAACGAGAGCAAGAACTTCCCGCTCCCCGAGAGTTTAGGTCTGACCAATGAGGTAGGTAGGATAGAAGTTAGACAAGACGAAAACGGTAAGTGGAGCGGCGAGTTGCTAGTCGACGGTCAAATCAAGGAAAAGGCCTTTGACGAGAATAGTGAACAACAAGTTAGGGACTCACTGAAGAAGGTTAAGATCACCACGGACGAGGAACATCACAATCTGGACCGCGTGAAAGAGGCCGGGACCAACTTTGTCACCCATCTGGAGCGGGTTCGAAAAAAATTCTCTCCGTTGGAGATTCCGGACGGTGTCGAGTTGGATGAGAAGACCGGGGCGATCACAAGTGTCACCCTGATGCAGGGCGGCACAAAGTATGAAGCCACTCCCCCGTCAGTCAGTGTGGTCAGTTTCAAAGGCAAGGGAGCCAAACTAGTGGCGAGCACGCGCTCACTCGGAGGCGATCGACCTAAAGAGTTTTATGTGGAGAAGATCGACGTGATCGATGGTGGCACCGGCTACACAAAAGGGGACATTGCAATCATTATTGGCGACGAATCCGGCGGAGGCGGCATCGAACCGCCTCCGAGCGGTAATTCTGGCTTCAACGCGCCCCCGGGTCAAGTAGCCATGCCGGGAATGGGGATGCCGGGAATGGGAATGGGGATGGGGATGGGGATGATGGGCAGTGGCGGCGCCAGCACGGACGATTCGGAGGCTCGTTACGGATTGGACAACAACACCTTCCGCAACTTCATGCAGAGCACCATTTTTGGACTTCAAAACCAGTGCAAGGCTCAGCGCATTCGGCTTCCCAAGATCGACGACGAAAACAAGGAGTTCCGGTTCAGTTTCTCCAAGGTGTGGGACACGTTCGAATTTGAGCCACTTGAGCGCGAGGTTATGTCGTTTCAACTTGCGGAGATCGAGGCGCTTTGTCAGGCACTCTTCAGCGCGGACATTCACGAGATATACAACCTCAAGCGACTTAAGGTGGTTCGAAACGCGGACGAAATGGGAGGTGACATGGAGGACGCTCTGGAGTACCTGCCAGACGTCAAATTCTCGCTCAATGATGTGATGAAATTTGCCATCGGCAGCAACCCGGATGGCACTCAGAGGCAAAACCTCGTGCCTGGCGCGCGAGTCATGCCTTACGAGGTGACCTTCCGCGGGTTCAGCACCGAGTTGTCCAAGGTGCTGGAGGAGCTTTACAAGTCTGATGTGTTTTTCGTGGTGAAGAACATCGCCGTCATTGAGGCCACCGGGGTTGTGGACGTATTTGAGGAGGAGCAGGATGAGATGAGCCTTGGCGCGTTTGGCGGCGGTGCCCGAAGCGGGAGGGAAATGTACGGCATGAGTGGTCGGGGAGGCATGATGGATCCGCGTTATCAGGCCATGCTCGGTGGCTCGGGTTATGGCGTCGGCGGCGAAAAGAAACGCCACCGCCCGGCATCACTGCTGCTGGACGAAAGCCCGCTCAAGGTTACCCTGCGGATTAATTCCCTCAAAGTCGTTGCCAAGGAGAAAGACCAGAGCGATGCCATATCGGCACTGGCCCAGAAAATCGAGACAGCGAAGGCGGAGGATGAAGCAGGGGATGAAAACGACGAATTCGCCACCGAGGAGGAGGACGTCGTAGTGGACGAAACCTTGAACGAGTAGTTAACTAAACGGAGCTTGGCCAAGCAGAGAACAAATCGATTGCAGCGCTGATGGAGCAGATAAAACAGCATTATGAGAAGGCGGTTATTGGCTTGGCCATGCTGGCCTTGGTTTACGTGGCCTATGACATCATGGGGGATAAATCCGAGGATAACATTAAGGAGCAACAGCAAGCCCGTGACCGCCCTTTCTTGGAACAGAAAAAGGAAATGCCGGCGATGGACATGACCGGTTATCTGTCCACCCTCAATCGGTTGGAAAACGCCCGCCCGCTGAACCTCGGAAACCCGCACAACCTGTTCAATCCGGTTCAATGGCGCGTGACCCGGCAGGGCACTGTGCTCAAGGTGGAGCGTGGCAACGAGATCGGCGCCGGCGCCATCATCCTCAGCGAAACGAAGCCGCTGCATTTAAAGGTCGAGTATCGGGGCATTACCGGCACCGCTCCCAACATTCGGTATCGTTTTGCGGTCACCCGCGAGTCGGCGATCAAAAAGAAGGAGCGCCTTCGCATGACCACCACGGTTAGGGGCGAGAACTTGAAGGATTCACGCGATCTTTTCACCCTGCTCAAAATCGTGGGTGCCCCCGCAGATCCCACAGCGTTTCAATTGCGCTTGGCCGACAACGCCGGTGACATCACCGTCGAGAAAGGCGAGGTTTTTCAGCGGGTCGATGGTTACACAGCCTCCCTCGCGTACCCGCCCAACAACAAGAACTACCCCAACAAGAGAGTGGGCGATAAACTTTTTTTTGCGGATGATGGTCATAATATCGTTGCCATCGGGGAGAGTGAAGTTGTACTTTCCACCGCCTCAACGTCCAAGCGGACCACAATCCGCTTGTGATAGAACCAACAATCAATGGATTACCATTCGGTTTCGTGTGACCGTCAGGCATCCCTCGTATCTCGAGAGGGTTTTGCGGCGTACAGCTTTAACCCAAACCGTGAGGCTGATCGGGCTCGTTTGATCGTTAAAAAACAACGTACGAGCAAGCACTTCTGCGTGGCGCCCACGCGAAACGCGTCTCGCTCACGCCTGGCCTGGAGTTGGCCGAGGGATGAATCCAGCCAAACACCTGCGGACAGCCTCGTTTTGCCGGTGGCATGTGTGGTGCTAAAGCCCAACCCATTTTCGACAAACTGATCCCGAATTTTCTTAAACTCAAACATCAATCAATTTAACAGACTGACTCAAGCAATCATGATCAAACCAACCAAGACAGCCGGCCTCGCACTGCTTTTGGGTGTCGTCGTCCTGCCGTCCGCGCAGGCGCAGACCCCGGCCGAAAACGCGGCCCAGGAAGTGGTGCGACGGCAGGCGGCCATCATTGAGCTTCGCAACAAACTGACCGAGGCCAAAACAGTCGAGCAGAGCGGCAACACCAGCGCCGCCGCCATCCTTTATGAGGCAGCGCAGAAACAGGTTGAGTCCATCGGCGTAGGCGCCAAGGGGATTGACGTTGAGAGCGCGGCCACCATTGAGGGCCTGACCCGCATACGCTTGGCCTTGGGCGAGAAATTCGCCGTGAGCGGCAACCTAACCGAGGCGCGCAAACAGGTGCAGCGTGTGCTGGTGCTCACGCCGGGTAACCTCACTGCACGTGAGCAGCTACAGTCCATCGATGCCCGGTTGGAGAAACTCCGCGGCCGCATGCCCACCGAGGAAACCATCGAAAACGTGAAGGATGTCATTGAGGAGAAAACCCAGGCGGCTACCCTCGTGCAGGACGGCAAACTTTTTTACGAGATGGCTCGTTATGACCAGGCCGAGGCCAAGCTGAGGCAGGCGCTCAAGATCGATCCCGCCAATCGCGGCGGCGCCTACTACCTGGTGCTGGTGCAGGAGGCCAAGAACGCGATTCAGGTCAAGAAGCGGGACATGACTTCCCGCGAGTCCATCAAAAATGTGACCAAGGACTGGGTGGCGCCCGGCATGAACTTCGACTTGGGCGATCCGGAGGCCCGCGAAGGACTGGAGTTCCCAAACCCGCTGGCCAACTTCGCGCCGACCAACAGCTTTCCAGACAAGATTTACACCGGCCCCGGTCGCCTGCGTATCCACCGCCTGCTGAACAGCGTCCGGCTGGAAAAATTCCCCCGTACTGGCACCGTGGACAGCTTGTCACTCAGAGATATTGTGAATGACCTCCACGATCACATCGCAGAGATCGACGCGGAGGGTGTGAATATGATTATCGATCAGAACACCGGCATGGTTCAACAATCGGGCCTAGGTGCTGATCCATCGTTGGGTTTAGACCCGAATGACCCTTTCGCCGGTGGAGGACTACCCCAGCAGGAGCCCGAGGAGGTCAACATTGCTCAGGAGGTCAGTATCACGATCGATCCGCCGCTGAGCAATGTCACGCTTGCCCAAGCGCTGGAGATTATTACGAAGCTCTCCAACATCCCGATCAAGTACTCGATCGAGGATTGGGGAATCATGTTCTCCCACGCGCCCGCCGAGGGGCCGCGGCTTGAGATGCGTACCTACCGTGTTGATCCAGACACGTTCATCCAAGGTCTGCAGTCAGTTGGTGTCTCATATGTGAGCGCCGACTCCGGCATGGGCGGCGGCATGGGCGGCGGCGGCATGGGCGGCGGCGGCATGGGCGGCGGCGGCGGCGGCGGCTTCGGCGGCGGCGGCATGGGCGGTCAGGGTGGAAGCGGCATCGGTGGCAGTGCCTCGTCGGCATTTGCAGAGGGTGGCTTGGCCGGCGTCACGCGCGCTACATCCGTGCTTGAGATTCAGGTTTTGGTTCGTGAGTTTTTCACCGCATGCGGTGTGGACCTTGGCCAATCCAACGTGCCGCAGGGCGCTCAGGGTGGCGGCTTGGCCGGTGGTGGTGGCTTCGGTGGCGAGAGCGGAACCTTTGGCGAAGGTGCTGGCAATAAGGCGCTCTTCTTTAATGACCGCCTTGGCCTGCTGTTCGTCAGGGCGACTCGGCAGGATCTTGATATCATCGATGAGGCCATCAAGATTCTCAACGCCACAACGCCGCAGATTCAGATTGAGGCCAAGTTCACCGAGTTTTCCCAAAACGATTCCAAGGCGATCGGGTTCGACTGGATTCTGGGTAACTGGATTCTGGGTAGTGGCAAAATAGGCGTTTCGGCCGGTTCGGCCCCCTCATTCAACGATGGCAAGGGCGGCTTGTTCCCCGGTGTTGGGCCGGAAGGCGGTGCAACCAGCGCCACCGGCGCGGGAGCAGCAGGCGGTGTCGCTGGTCAGGGCGGTGCGGGCGCGGGCGGTGGTGCGGGCCAAGGCAACGCGACCTACGGGTACAGCCCGACAGTGATGCTTCCGTCCGAGACGGATGGACTCTTGACTTCCGGTCTCCGGCAGAATGTTGGCAAAAATCCCAGCATTCCGACGCTGGGCACCGTCACGGGTATTTTGACCGACCCACAATTCCGCATGATTATTCGCGCCATCGAGCAGCGCGATGGGGTTGATCTGCTTTCTGCGCCGAAGGTGACCACACTGAGCGGCCGCCAAACACAAATCACCGTTACCGATTTGAAATCCATCGCCACCAGCAGCCAAGGCGGCGGCGGCCAACCGATCGAGGTGCCGCAGGTCTCCGTGGTCAGTTCTCAGGGTGGCGGCAGCTTTGGCCAGGGTGGCGGCGGCGGCATGGGCGGCGGCATGGGCGGCATGGGCGGCGGCATGGGCGGCATGGGCGGCGGCATGGGTGGCATGGGCGGCGGCATGGGTGGCATGGGCGGCGGCGGACAGACTGCTGGCGGGTTGGCTGGCGGCGGTGGCGGATTGGGAGGTCTGCTCGGCGGGGCCGGTTTTGGCTCTGCAGCACAGAATTACCAGACGACAACGATGCCCTTTGGCACCACGCTCGACGTGATTCCCTACGTTGCTTCCGATGGCTACACCATTCACTTGACCGTGATTCCGAAGATCACCGAGTTTCTCGGCTACGAAGAGGCACCGTTTCAGAATCAGGTCATCGCCGGTGTCGGCAACACGGTGTCCGGCGCACTGCAGCAACCACTGGCGTTGCCAAGTATTCGCGTGCGTTACATCACCTCCTCGGTGCATGTCTGGGATGGCCAGACGCTGGTGCTCGGCGGGTTAATTGCCGAGAACGTCGTCAAGGTGAAGGACAAGGTGCCCATGCTCGGCGACATGCCATTCATCGGCCGGTTGTTCCGAAGCGAGCGTTCCTCCACCGAGAAGAAGAATCTCATGATTTTTGTCAGTCCACGGATTATCGACCCGGCTGGCAATCCCACTCACACCGAAGACGACTGGCCCTACAATCCAAGCAACATCCCGGCACAGGCGCCGGCGCTGGAACAGGCTAGGAATTGATCGACGTGTTAATCGGAAATTAATTGAAAAATTTGTCTATTTTTTGGACTTGGTGCGGATACGAGGAAACCTTTGGCGCTAGCTGATAAGCAGATGCGACTTTTGATCATAGACGGGCATGCGTTCGCCTACCGGGCGTTTTACGGCATCCGTGGACTCACGTCGCCGGCCGGCCGACCGACCAACGCCATCTATGGTTTTATCAATATGCTGTCCAAACTCGAGGCGCAGGTGATGCCCACACACGCTGTCGTGGTGTGGGACGGCGGCCTTGATGCGGAGCGAGTCGAGGAACTCGACGACTACAAGGGCCAGCGCGACCCGATGCCTGACGACATGGAGGTACAACTCGACGAGATGGTCGAGTACCTCGAAGCCGAGGGCTGGGCGAGTGTGTGCGATGATGGCATCGAGGCGGATGACCGCATAGGCCAGTTGACCAAGCGCGCTGAGGCCGAGGGATTCGAGGTAATCATCGCCAGTTCGGACAAGGATTTTTTACAGTTGATCAACGACCGCGTGAAGATGATCAATCCGGCAGACAAATCGGGCGTGCCGATGGATGCCGCGGCCGTTGTGGCCAAGACCGGCGTGCAGCCGGCGCAGATCGTCGATTGGCTGAGCCTCGTCGGCGATGCGGCGGACAACATCCCCGGCGTACCGGGTGTGGGCGTCAAGACCGCGTCGTCGCTGCTCAACGAGTTTGGTTCTGTGGACGGGATTTACGCGCGGTTGGCTGAGGTCAAGCGTGACAAGCAGCGCGAGTCGCTTGCCGCTGCGGAGGCGGATGTGCGTCGCAACCAGTCGCTTGTGGCGCTGAAACTGGATTTGCCGGACGAACCGGGGCTGGATGACCTGCGACGGGGCTTCCAAAACACGGTTCGTTTGGAGAAACTCTTCGAGACGTGGGGTTTCCGGACGATGCTGAACAATTTGCGGGAGGCCCGGCAGGGTGCCCTGTTTGAAAAATGATTTTGAAGCACACAGCAAAAACCATGCGCTTGGCTTGCGCGCTTGGCTTGACAGCGGCGGGGCTCTCCACCGCAACGGCCGACCTGCGCTACAAGGCCAAGGGCACAGAGTTCGACCTCACCGGCAAACTCGTCGGCGACCAGGTCGGCACGCGCCTGGCCATGGGGCCCAAGGGCGGTTACCTCGTCTGGCAGGACAATGCCACTGATGCGTTCGGGCTGGGTATCAGCGCGCTGCGGGTTGATGCGGCCGGCAACCCGGTAGGCGCTCCGGTGCGCATCAACAGTTTGCTCGAGGGCGATCAGGAAAACCCGCAGGTCGGTGTGCTGCCGGGCGGCGGCGCGGTCTTCGCTTGGGAGGGCGGAGCGAGCGGGTTCCACCGCGTGCACTATCGGGTGGCCAACGCGCAGGGGGTGTTCCTCGCTGACGATCTCTTGGCCACCGGCCCGGAGTCGGGCGAACAGACCGAGCCGTCACTCACCGTTTTGAAGAACGGCAACTCGGTGCTGGCGTGGACCGATTACCTCGCCGACGGCGGCGTCAAGGGTGTCTCTGCCCGGGTGATCGCCGCAGACGGCACGGCGGTGGCCGCCCCGTTCCGGTTGAACGAATTCACACTGGGCAACCAGCACAAGTCGCGCCTCGCGGCGTTGCCCAACGGCGGGTTCGCCGCCGTGTGGGTGTCCGACCAGCAGCAGGACGCCAAGTCGCTCGACGTGGTCATCCGTATTTTCTCCGCAACCGGCCAGGTGCTGAGCGGCGAGGTCGTCGTCAACGCGCCGGG
>DASCOW010000231.1:0-3804 GCA_036012205.1 Verrucomicrobiota bacterium | reverse complement strand
GCGGCTAGAAAGGCGATGGCGACCAATTCGTTGATGGTGAGCATGCCGCGCAGGATGCTTTTGACCGCCAGCTTGAGGATCGGGAGGCCTAGGATGATTGCTCCGATGAACGCACTCACACCAGCGATCCGGTCGTCCGTGCCACCGAACCATTCCATCAGGAACGAGTTCGCGATGAACAACACCCCGGCGATCATGGTGGTGAGCTTGAACTCGGTGTGCTCGTGGTCGTGTCCGCAACTGTTGCAGTCGCTCTCGTGATCGTGATGGTGCTCGCGGATCTCTTTCCGGCTTAAAAGTGATGTAACCTGCATGGTGGTTTTCTTGTTATGATTTTGCTTGGCCAAGCGCGGTTTGCACCACCGCCGTCATGGCGTTTCGGCTTCCTTCAGTTTCCGTTTTTCCGGCGTGCGGTTGAGCCAAATCCGGGGCTGACGCCCTGATAGGTAAAAAACATCGACAGCGTTGGTAAGCACTCGCTGCATGGTTTCTGCGACGAGGCGCTGTTCGAAAAGAGTGGGGTTATCCTCATAAAACGGCTTTTGTTCCTTGAACGCCTTGGCCTCGGCCTGCACGGAGGTGAGCAGGGTGTTGGCCGTTGTCTGGCCGCCGCCCTCGATGACCTTGGCTTGGCCAAGCGCGTTGGCCTTGGCGCTCTGCGCATCGGCCTTGGCGGTTGCGACTTTTTGTTGACTCTCCTGCTGAATTTTGAGGAACGCGTCGAAGGCCGGCTTGACGTCGAGTGGCACGGTGACGTCGAGTGTCAGTGAGTTGATCTTGATGCGCAGATCGCTGTCGATCTCGCCGATCGTTTTTTTAAGGCGGCGTTCGATGGCGTCCCCCAAGTCGGACTGCCGAGTGTATGCATTGAGGGCACTTCGCCCGGCGGAGGCATGGTAGACAGCGTTATCGAGGATCGACTCGAGGAACTGCGTGACATCGGAGAAACCAAACTCGTAGGCCTTGATTGCATCGCCGGATTTTTCGTCCAGGCTGAAGTTCATCTCCGCCTTGACGTGGATGGCGTTGCCGTCGCCGGTAAGGGTGTAGCCGTCATAAGTCGGCTGGAAGGACATGCTTGCCTGTGGGGTTTCCTCGTCCTCGGTGCGCCAGCCGACGTCGGAAGTGATGGTGCGGTTTTCGTTGACGGGGATTTGCACGATTTCATCGATCGGGTATGGCCAGGCCCAAACCAGGCCAGGCGGGAGGGTTTGCTGGTATTTGCCGAACCGCAGGTGCAGGGCTTTTTTGTTGTTGTCGACCTTGGTGATACCGGAGCTGAAAAACGCCACGGCCAATATCACCATGATAAACCGCACCACCTTGAAGCTGCTCTGCAGCGCCTCGGTCAGCGCACGTGAGCGTGCGTCATCCATCGCCTCCGGGCGTTGCGCCGGGGCCGGTTTATCGGCATCGCTCATGGCTTGTTGGCACTCGGTTGCGTCAGCAGGTTGAAGGGGGGCGTGTTGGGATCGAGAATCAGAGTGGAGTTGTCCTTAAGCAGCCCCTCAAGTGCCTTGCGATTGAACAGGAAGTTAGCCAGCTCGGGGTTCTGCTTGAACACCTCGTAATACTTCGCGGCCTGCGCCTCGGCCTCACCGCTAATTTGGATCGCCTCCGCTCGGGCCTGTGCCAGTATCTTGTTGGCCTCAAGATCGGCTTCGGCCTTGATGGTCTTGGCTAGGCGCTCGCCCTCGGCCTCAATCTCCTGAATCCGGGCCTGGCGCTCAGCCTTCATGCGCTCGAACACGGCGCTGGTGACCGATTCCGGGATGCCGAGTCGCTTGATGCCGACCATGATGATTTCGATGCCGTCGTCCTTCGAGTAGTCGCCGACCCGCTCTTTCATGTCTTTCTCGATGGCGTCGAGTTTGAGGTCCTGCTCGTTGGTCGTGACCAGATTGTTGAAGGCGTACTCGCCGATGACAGCGTTTTGGGCGCTGCGCACCTTGCCTTCGAGTACTACGTTGGCCTTGGCCAAGTCGCCGCTGAAGGTGTTAAAAAACTTGAGCGCATCGTTGATTTTCCAGGTAACGAATACCTTGATGAGGATCGGTTTGCCCTCGGCGGTGCCGGTCTCCTCGAAGGTCCACTCAGAGCTCTGGATTCGGTTGTCGAACACGTACACCTCGTTCACGGGCCAAGGCAGTCGAAAGTGAAAGCCAGGGCCAAGATCGGCCTTACCATCGGACTGGACGGCCTTGCCGAAGCGGGTCTTGATGGCCACCTCCGTCTGGCGCACCTGAAAGGTGAGCAGCATGAAACCGAAGATGATCACCAAAAAGGCGCCTATCGTCAGTGTGACTTGATTTTTTTTCATCGTTCTAGAATGTTGAATTTAATTATTAGGGTCAACAGTCACGTCCAGCATATCACTACGCAACTTGTCTTGTAGTTCCAAATTGATGACATCTTGTTTGTTCGGATTGGACAGGATGTATTTGCGGGCGCCCTGCGTTGCCCGCTGAAAGGTCTCTAGTTTCGAGCGTGTCGTGTACACGCTTGGTGCCGCACTGAAGGCAGAAATTTGGTGAGCGAACCGCGCAGACTCAGCCTTGGCCAAGGCAACTTTATTGGTGCTATTGCTGCTTGCGGTCGCCAAGATCTCGGCGGCGTTGGCTTGCGATTGGGGTACTCTTCCGGCTTTGTACTGCAATGCACCAAGCCGGTTGGTCTCGCTGTGCAACTGGGCCACGTTCACTTTCTCGTAGCTCTCCGCGACACCGCCGCTGGCCTTGGACTGCTCGTTTTGGCCGACAGGCGGGTGAATGTCCTGCAACCCTACGAACACGATTTCTGCGCCGAGTTGGATGCGGTCGGCCTGTTCCTGAATGGACTTTTTCAAGTCTTCCTGCGCCTTAGTCCGGCCCGACCCCATCAGTTCATTGATATCCACCCCAATCAGGTGGCGTGTCACTTCGCGCATGGAGAGTTTCTGCAGCAACGAGCCGGCATTGTCGGTTTCGTATATCCAGTTGGTTAGGTTTTTGATGCGGTACTGCACCGGGATGCTGACCGTCAGCAGGTTGACCGGCACGGAGTCGGATGCCGCCGCATCCAGCGACACGTCACTGCTGGCGACGATCATGTTGTAATTCTGCTCCGGGTCCTTGGAGGAGCCGTGATTGTGCTGGCTGGTCCAGAGCAGCACCTCCACATCGTCGGGGGAGCCGGTGTTCGGCTTGGTTTCCTCATTTTCATCCATCACACCCAGCACGAAGTTCTGAATCTCGCTGGTTTTGTAGCGGTACACTTTGTCGATCGGCCACGGTAGCTTGTAGCTGAAGCCCGGCCCGAGGTGGGCATTGCGCTTGCCAAACCGTTCGAGGAAAGCCTCCTCGTTGGGCTGGATTACGACGAAGCTGCTGCTCAGGAACAGCATCACGACCTGGATGGCGATGATCAGTGCCAGCTTCTGCTCGAGGTATTTGTAAAACCACGTCTCGGAAACCTTGAAGCCGAACTGGTAATCCAGCGCCTGAGCAGCGGTGGAGATCAACCCGCCCGGCTGGCCAAGCAGGCCAATGAGCCGGCTCTCGTACAGCAGGCGTGCCTTTTTGTCGTCGATCCGTGGCCGGTAAAACTCCAGTACCAGCGTGATAAGATTCTCCAGCCCGGAAACCGCGAGCACCACCAGCACCGCCCAAGTGAGGCCTTTGTCCCAAGCGGGGTAACCAAAAAAGGAGGCTGCCTGCGCGAGCACCACTGCAGCACTCACCACCGAGCCAAGCAGCATGTAGTTCGCACCAGGGCGCAGCAAATCCTGACCATCCATTCGGGCAAGTCCGGCGGAGTATTTACCCA
>DASCOW010000230.1:0-7737 GCA_036012205.1 Verrucomicrobiota bacterium | reverse complement strand
CTTTCCTTGTCGAGATATGACTTAATGTAGTCCGCTTGGTGTTTAATCCAAACTACATCCCGTTCCTGCCTGGCTTTGAGCCGGGCCTGATACCATTCTTCGGTCTGAACTTTATTATGGTCGAACAGGTTGCGTATTTCCGGGTCGGTAGCAGTTTTACCCTCGAACTGCCCGTGTGCCATGATATGCAGCAGGGCCTTAAGTGGAGGGACGGCATCGTCGATGGAACCGTCCTTGAAATAGTTGCCTGCAATACGCTGCTGCGTCTCGACAATGTTGTTAACACCGTCCACAAAATCTCCAATCCCTTGCAACTCGGGTTTGAGCATGTCAGGCGGGACGACTGAATCCGGGTTGGTGAATATCCTTCCAAAGAAATCGAGCACGAAACGGTTGGTCACCCGAAAACCCAAACGACTGGCCAGTACGGTTTGGCCGTTGTGATCAAAATCGTCCATCTTCTCGAGATAGCCCTCTTTGATGAGGTAATCAGCCCGGCGCTCTTCGACCGACATTCGTGCCCAAAGCTCTGGTATCAACAGGCTGATGTCGTGATCCACGCGATATTTTGGCCCGATATAACCTGCCGCCGTCGTAAAACAGTCGTCGCCTGTCAACATGTAACTAACCAGTGCGTTGTTCAAATCCACCACCGGCAAAAGGGCGTTGAACGGACCCTTGGTCAGCGCCCCCTCCGAACCGGCTCCGGTGGTTGAGGGGGACTTGCCAGTAAGCGAGCTTACAAAATCCATGAAAAGTTCCGGCAGTTCCTGATAATGGATCGGCCCGTACACCGCCAAGGCGCGAATGCCAGCCTTGGCGTTGGGCGGGTTATTTCGGCGTCCGGCCAAGACGGCATCCACCGGATTCAGCACCGCTTGGCCAAGCGGGATTCGGCGGTACAGGCGCGCCCCGACCGTTGCGAGATAGCGCCCCTTGGCATCCTCCACATCGGGCCGGCTTTGCAGATACCGCGGGTTCTTCGTCGGTTTGCCATCGACGATTCGTGGCATCGCCGAGGAGACCATGAACTGGCGGGTGTTGGACTCGTCGAGAAAATTTCGAAACAATTTCTGTAGCCCCGCAGTGTAATCCCCGAATTCCAGTGCGTTCTCAATTTCCTCTGTCGCCTCTTCCTTCGAGAGGGGATGGTAATTTGAGGCGAACAGATCGCATCGGCAAAAATCCGACTCTGATTTTTTGTCGTAACCGCGCTGCACCGCGTCATCCGGCCTCTGGAACAGTCGATATTCACAGTTGGAAACAAATTTCACAGAGGATCGTGAATCGTCCGTTTTCCTCCCTGACAATTTGCCGGCAGGCACCACGGTGCTGGCACTAATATCATCCTCGCGCTGTAGTTTGACAGTCGGAATGAAATCCTTTCGAAGTGTGAACGTCCGCCAAAGCCTGTCCTCGGTGAAGCCGACCCTTAGGTACTGGGCAACCAGTTTCTGGTGCCTGTACTTGAGTTCCTTGCCCGGTTTGCCATTGACGACATCCACAGAAAAATGACTCCGCCAGTCCCCTTCCCACTCCGGTTTGTAAAAACGCTTGATGGTGAACACGAGATCCTTCACATGCATCGGAATGCTATTTAACCACTCGTTGTACTCCTCTGTGTAGGCCCGACTGGGTGTGAGCAGTTTGATTACCGAGCCCAGCGACCTGCGTTCATCGAGCACGCTACGCCCCAGTTTTAAGTCCGGTGGATTTTTGAATCGACCGGAGTAGTTCCTCTGAAGGATTTGATCTACAGCCTCCATGTCATCGTGGAAATCTGCGATAAAAACCGGCCCGGCCAAAATGGCATCGCTGATGGATTTGGATATCTCCGACTTTCCACCGCCTGACACTGTGCATGGCTTGTGGCAAAAAACACCCTCGGCAGCGGTTCCAACCAAACGCCAGTGGCCGCCAACAAACCGGCGCACCATGGACAACTTGTAACCCGACGGCAGCACGTATGTGATACCCGGCGAGAAACGGATGCTTCGGACTGCGCCATTGAATGACCAGTTGATGCGCTGCTCCCTCAGCGTAATACGGGAGTTTTCAGGGATAAAATAGATGTCCGGGAACTGCTTGTCGATTGCGTACCCCTCGGGCTGTATCTCCATCAACTCTCCGCACAACTCCAGCATCCTCTCAAAGGTGTGATCCACCTCCTTGACAAAGCTGCTAAGTTGAAAATCCTCCCCCAGGTCGTAGCTGGAAAAGGCAATGGCTCCTCCGGCGTGTTCCTCCTCAGCATTGCCCAGAAGGTTGGCGGAAAAACTAATCTGGGTCTTCACCTCCTTTTTGCAGTAGCCGAAATAGTTGTCGGCGATCAGCGTGACCATCACCCCGGAGGCATCCCGGCAGGCCACCTTGAATCCACCGCCGTCGTTGTAACGTTCCTCCGCGGATTCCCAGCACATGCCGTCCCGCTTCTGTCGCTCGGTGGCCTCGGACACATGCGGCAAGCCAAGCTCCTTCTTGCCCAACAAAACAAGATGCGGAGCAAGCACCACGCAACCGGTGTGCCCAGTCCAATGTTCGGGGTCCAGCGCCGCATCGTTTTCCATCAGGTACGGATCACCGGCGTTGCCAAAAATCGACTCCACGAAATCCAAGTTGGAGACCAGGCTGCCTGGCGCGAAAAAGCGGGTCTCCAACGAGCGCTCCTCGCAGACGCCCTCAACCCCAGGCAACACCAATGGCCGCAGCAACAACGATACAAACAACCGCGCCCGCTCTTCCTGCGAACTGGTGAATGGAATCTCCATTACGCTTTGCGGAGGGCAGAGTGCTCGGCCAAGCAGCGCCGCAAACACGTTTCTCGGCACGACCTTTTTGTCGTTTGGCACCGGCAAACCGCCTTCCACGATGTGAAACACCCCCTTGGTGGTCCGGCGATCACTCCTTGGATTATGCAACACTCCCTGCTCTATCCGGTACGATTCGACGTACTCGGATGTGTACGAGTCCTTGTCAGGCGGCAGCGACAGGGTGCGAGACAGTCCGTGGTGTTCCAATTGCAGGGCATTGGTTGGCAGGCGGGGGATGTCGCAGCCGCAATCAGCGAGATAACGATCCAAAAAATCCTGTATCCTCGTGTCCGCCGGGCAGTGGTACTCCGCAAGCAAGCGGTTCTTCTCCTGTAGATTAGCCAGGAGGTGTTTGCTGCTTTTGAGGAGCGCAAGCTCGCTCTCTTCGCCAACAATCGGCTGGCCGCGAAACCACAGTTTGGCGTTGATCACTTCTGCCAAGCGCCGTCTGTCCTCATCGGAGTTCAGGTTCACTCCGAAACCAAGCCGCCTCTTCAACTCCTTTACGTCGTCCAGATTCATCGTCAAAGGCGCATTATCGTCTTGCACGACAAAATGTCAGGGAAAATCCAGCGGACGACTTCCGCGATCGATCCCAAGCCCGACCTGATGTAGAGTACCGGCATGTCACAGGACGAACGGCTGGTAAACATCGAGTCCGACCTGACTCACTTGGAGCAACTGGTGGAGTCGCTCAACCAAACTATCATCAAGCAGGACAAGGTTATCCAGCAACTACAGGCGCAGGCGCAACGCCTCACCACCGGTTTGGAGTCGAAAGAGATGGACGAAATCAAGAACAACGTCACTAAACCTCCTCACTATCAGTGAACGCAAACCAGCGGGCGAACGTCTTGCTGGCTCGCCGTGCCCGTTGTGCCCAGTTGATGCACCACCACTGAGGCGGCCGCCATCGCCAGTGTCATTGCCTCAGCCATCTCCGCTCCCGCGGCCAGGGCCATTGTCAAGTTAGCCATCACAGCATCGCCGGCACCGACGATGTCGATCTCGCCCCGCAACGGTTGACACGACACATGTTCCGGAACCTCCCCCGGCTTGGCCCCGGCGATGCCATCCTCGCTCAGGCTCACGAACACCACCTGACCTCGCTCAGTGGCCAAGTGGCCGATCGCCGTACACAACTCAGCCAACGGCATGTCCGCCGGTTCACCGGTCAGCACGGCGAACTCCTCTCGGTTCATCTTCAAGCCAACGGAAGGGAAATGGCCTAGCCCCCGGCGACTGTCCGCCAGAATCAGCAGATCGGAGTTGTCGCGCCGGAGTTGGGCAAGCGCATCCAGCACACCACCGGCCAACACGCCTGTGTCTGCCTCGTCCACCTGCTCCAGCAACACCATCGCGTCCACCCGCTTGGCCAAGGCATTGAGCGATTCAACCGTTCGCTCCTGCACCGAGCTAGGCGTGCGCGCCCAATTCTTGAAATCAAGCCGGTTTAACTCCCTTGGCGATTTGCCCGACTCCATCATCAGCGGCTTAGTGTAGGAAAATGTTCTCCGCTCAGGCGACTGGAAAAAATGTCCCAGTTCCACACAACCCACTTGGTCTAGCGCACGCATCAACTCGTACCCCTCGCCATCTTCGCCGGCAAAACCCACCGGGAACACCGTCCCCACGCCAAGTGCCGAGAGGTTATTCAGAATGGTGCCGCAACCGCCGGGCTGCGAACGCACCCGGGCCACGTTGAAAACGTCGAGCCCTGTCTCAATCGATATTTCCGCTCGCGCCGGGTCGATTTCAAGATATCGATCGAGGCAAAAATCCCCGACCAACGCCACCTGAAGACCGGAGTAGCGTCCAACGATTTCTGCGAAGCGATCCTCTTTCACAGCCTGTCGTAGCCGCCCAGCGCGCGGGACAAATGTTGGACGAAGGCCAAGTTGTCACACTGCAGATAATGCATCGCGCCCCCCATGCGCGAGTAGCTTTTGCAAAAGCGCAAATAGTAGGCCGGGCTCGTGTTAGGCGGCTCACCCTGTGTCCAGTCCCAGTTCCCGCCGTCCTGCAAATCCACCACGTACATCGAGTGATCCCGAACGATCTCCCGCCCCTCCTGCAGGCGTATGTGGTTCACGCAACTCAGCGCCTTCTCGAACACCTGCGGTCCCATTATGGCCGAGCCAACCGACAACGCCACGCCGCCGTCGAGTTGCTCAATCGTCCCGGCAAACTTCTGAAAATCGACCTGCGCCGCCCGGCCAATTGCCGCGCCGTTGAACATCGGATGATTCGAAATGATGTCGTACCCGATACCCGGATGCACCGTCATTGGCACCCCGTGTCGGTAGGCCGATGCCACAACCGACGCCTGCTTCCATCGGTGCTCCAATGCGATTCGCCCCTCCGGCACGAAGCCGTCCTGAATGACGCGGAGCAACTCCGCCCGGGCCGCAGTCAACTCGTGTGCCGGCTCCAACGCAACCAGATCGGCCAACTCTTTCGCCGTCGGAAGATCGACGCCGTCGCCGTCAATCAACCGGCCAAGCGCCTCCCCGTAGCCAAATCCCTCAATCCCCCCTGCGAGCAACGCCAAGTGGATGATCCTCCCGGTTTCCTCCCAAGTCCCAAACGTTCCGGTCGCGACGTTCGAGCGAACGCACTCTGTCGAACGACCAAGCCAAGCGTACTCCCAGTCGTGAATCGTCCCGGCGCCGTTGGTGGCCAAGTGAGACAACCAGCCATCGGCGATCAATTTGTCGAGCACCAGCGCGGCGCCGTTTTTGATCAGATGCGCCCCGTAAATCATCATCACCGCTTTGCCATTGGCCTTGGCTTCGCGGATGCGCCCCGCGCACTCCTCCACTTGGCTCAACAGCCCGGCGCTAATCTGCGCCGGCTCAGCCTCAAGAGGCACAAGCACTTCTTCGACCGTGCTCAGGCTCTTGCGCTTGGCCAAAGGAAGCGGCTTGATTTTCTGTAAATCTACTTTGTTGCCGATCATTTTCCCTCGATCACATCCACCAATACGGCTGCGTCCCGGTAATCCGGCACAACAATGTCGGCGCCGACGCCGAGCAGTCGTTTGCGCTTCCACTCGTCAAACTGCCCCGAACCGTTGTTGGCCTCGTCGCTGGCTACCGCCACTGCAAGCCCGCCCACATCCTTGCCGTTCTCGATCTCCACATACCCATCGCCAACCACCAGCAACCGATCCCCCTCCACCTTGTTCTCACGGAGGATTCGCTCGATCACCTGTTTTTTGGAGAAGCTTTTGTAATCATCCTGCGCCCCGTAAATGTGCTCGCCAAAATACGGGCCAAGCCCGAGCAAACCGGCTTCGCGCCTGACAAACGGCTCATCCGTCCCGCTAGCCAGATAAAGGTTCCATCCCCGCTCCCACAGACTGTCGAGCAACGCGATCGATCCATGCAGCAAAAACTCCACCGGCTCGGCGTCACCATCGGCCAAACGACTGACTCGGGACTGAATACGAACCTCGAGCCGCCGCAGATACTCATGCTTGTACTCCAACGGATCAAGCGCCTCACCGCCGCGCTCGGTCACGTGCTCGGCAAATTTCATCATCTGAAAGATCGTCTGCTTGCCATTCAGCGTCATGATGTCATCCAGCAGCATGGCACGCACCTTGTCCGGCTCATCCCCGTCAACCGGCGGCAGCATCTCCTCAAACATCGGCAGCATCACCTCCGGCCAACCCTCCCGAACCAGCGACAGAGTGCCGTCGAAGTCAAACACAACATGCTCAATGTTTGGGCGTGGGACGAAATGGCTCGCGAACTCCACCTTGCCAGTGAATTGCTTGGTTAAGCTGTCATGATGGGTCAAAGAAGCGGTGTTTGTCATAAAACTGCGCTTGACCATCGTAACCGTCCACCAAGACACAGTGAAGCAGAATCTCCCGGACACTGTGATCAAAACGGCCAAAACGCTTGCAGTTCAGCTTGGTAATGGGTTTACTGTTCCCGCGCTATTGGCGCATTTCATATGGCAACAGAAAAAAAAGAATTCAAGACAGAAGTCCAGCAACTGCTCGATCTGGTGATCCACTCGCTCTACTCGAATAAGGACATTTTCCTCCGAGAACTCATTAGCAACGGATCGGACGCGATCGACCGACTGCGCTTCGAGGCTCTCTCCGACAAGGATCTCATCAAGGACGACTCGGAGTTTCGGATCAAACTCTACATCGACAGCGAGGCCAAGACGCTGCGGATCGAGGACAACGGCATCGGCATGACCCGTGAGGAACTCGAGACCAACATCGGCACCATCGCCCGCTCCGGAACACGTCAGTTCATGGAGGAGTTGAAAAAAGGAAAAGCAAAGGACAACCCGGAATTGATCGGCCAGTTCGGCGTCGGCTTTTACGCCGCATTCATGGTCGCCGACAAGGTGACACTCAAAACCCGCCCAGCCGGCAGCGACGAGTCGTGGACGTGGGAATCGAGCGGCGGCGGCACTTACGAAATCTCCAAGGGGGGCCGTGACAAGCGCGGCACTGAGATCACCCTGCACCTCAATGAAGACTGCGGAGACTACATCGTGGAATTCAGGCTTCGGCAAATTATCAAAAAATACTCCGACTTCGTGGAGTACCCCGTCGTGATGGACATCACCCGCGACGAAACCCCGATGGACGACGAAGGCAAACCTAAGGAAGGAGCCGAGAAAAAAGTTACGATCACCGAGGAAACGCTCAACTCGATGAAGGCGATCTGGATGCGCCCAAAGATCGAAGTGAAAAAGGAGGAGTACAACGAGTTTTACAAGCACATCTCACACGACTACACCGATCCGCTCAAAACCATCCACTACTCCGCCGAAGGGACCATCGAGTTCAAGGCATTGCTGTACCTGCCCTCCAAGGCGCCGTTCGACATGTTCCAACCGGAAGGCACCAAGCACGGTATCCACCTGTACGTGAAACGCATCTTCATCATGGACAACT
>DASCOW010000229.1:0-3337 GCA_036012205.1 Verrucomicrobiota bacterium | reverse complement strand
TTAAAATCGGATTTACATGAAATACGACCTTATTTGACATACTTGAACGTTAAAGAAAATCAATTCACGGTCATTTTCGAGGCAAAACAGAGATTTAGCTACATTATTGAAGTCTCAGCTGATTTACGTGAATGGAAAGAGGTTCAAAACATTGATGGGAAAGGGGATATGATTCAGTACAGGCCGGAATCGAAGTTCAGTGATAAAGCTCGGTTTTTCCGTGTTCGTCTGGATCAATGATCCTTTGACCAAGCGGTGCTGGGTGTACTTCGTTAAACAATGACAGCCAAAAAACGACTTTGTGAAATTTTTCACAAAATCACTTGGACGATATTGGTTGGGAATGTAGTGTGCCCTCCGAGAGGTCGCTCGCCGTCATGTCATCCACTGAAATAGGCTACAATTCCAAGATTGAAGGGGATGTGATTCACACACGTTTGGATGCCGCCGTCAGTTGGTTCCGCAAAAATTCGCTCTGGCCAATGCCAATGGGCTTGGCCTGTTGCGCCATCGAGTTGATGGCAGCGGGGGCGAGTCGGTTCGACATTTCGCGGTTCGGTGCGGAGGTGATGCGATTTTCGCCCCGGCAATCCGACCTGATGATCGTCGCTGGGACGGTCACTTACAAAATGGCGCTGGCGGTGAAGCGGATTTACGACCAGATGCCGGAGCCGAAGTGGGTAATCGCGATGGGTGCGTGTGCCTCGACCGGCGGCATGTACCGGAGCTATGCGGTGCTGCAGGGGATTGACCGTTTGTTGCCGGTTGATGTTTACATCAGCGGATGCCCTCCCCGGCCGGAGGCGTTGCTCGAGGGCTTCATGCGGCTGCAAAACAAAATCACGAACGAGCCGCATATCAAGGATGCCAAGCCAGCCCGCGCAAGGGAGGCGTTTGTCGCCTGAGACTCGAATGACTGCAAAGCTACTTGCCAGGGAACTCAAGCAGCAGTTCAGGGAGATTGTCTCCGGCCCAGAGGGGTTTCGAGGTGAGTTAACGGTGGAAGTGTCGGACGCCTTGCGGATTGCCGAGGTCTGCCGGTTTGCCAAGTCGGAACTGGGCTTCGATTATCTCGTCGACATCACCACCATTGATAACGACAGCGAGACACCGCGCTGGACGGCGGTGTATCACCTTTATAGCTACAAACATCTTTGCCATCTGCGGCTGAAGACCAGCGTGAGTGAAGAGTCGTCCGAGTTGCCGACGGTGTCAGGCGTCTGGCGCACGGCCAACTGGCATGAGCGCGAAGCGTACGACATGATGGGCATCAAGTTCAACGGGCATCCCGATCTGCGACGAATCCTGATGTGGGAGGGCTACCCGTTTTTTCCGTTGCGAAAGGATTTTCCGTTGGCCGGCAAGCCAAGCGAGATGCCGGACTTGGCGTTCACCGACGTGGCACCGCTTGAGGGCGGGCCATTCGTCACCGTGGCAGGCGACAACGATCCGACTGCGCGCGAGCCGCGGGTGCGCAACCCCGAAGAGTGACGATGGTGGCAACACGGCAACTCGAGGTGAAGGATTCGGCGGCGCGCTCGGCGCAGGCGATGGAGGAGTTGCGGGATGTGCAGGGCGAGAAGATGATCCTAAACATGGGGCCGTCGCACCCGGCAACGCACGGCGTGTTGCGGTTGGTGCTCGAACTCGACGGCGAGATCATCACGAAGGCTGATCCGGAAATTGGTTACCTGCATCGCGGCGACGAGAAGATTGCCGAGAACATGACGTATAACCAGTTCACTCCGTACACCGATCGGCTGGATTACCTTGCGCCGTTGGCCAACAACGTTGCCTACTCGCTGGCGGTGGAGAAGCTGCTTGGCATTCACGACAAGCTGCCGGAACGCTGCCAATACATCCGGGTGATTTGCTGCGAGTTGGCCCGCATCTCGGCGCATCTGCTTGGCCTCGGGGCGTTTGCGATGGACGTTGGAGCGCTGACGGTGTTCCTGCACACGTTCACCGAGCGCGAAAAAATATACAACCTGATTGAGGCTCTGACCGGGGCGCGGTTCACGACGACATACACGCGCATTGGCGGGTTGTCGCGTGATTTGCCGGCGGGTTGGACGGACGAATTGGCCAAGTTCACCAAGGAAGTCAGCGCGGCCATTGGCGAGACGGACAAGTTGCTGACTCGCAACAAGATTTTTGTCGATAGAACAAAGGACGTCGGCGTGATCAGTCGGGAGGAAGCGATAGATTTTGGCCTGACAGGCCCGAACCTGCGCGGCAGCAACGTTGAGTACGATCTGCGTAAGGCGCATCCGTACCTCGTTTATGATCAACTCAACTTTGATGTGCCGTACGGCGAGGTGGGGGACTGTTATGACCGCTACCTCGTGCGAATGGAGGAGATGCGACAGAGCGTGCGCCTGCTCGATCAGTGCCTGGCCAAGCTGCCCGGCGGCCCGGTCTGCGTGGACGATGGCAAGGTTGTTTTGCCGGACAAACAGAAGGTGCTCTCCAGCATGGAGGAGTTGATCCATCAGTTCATGCTTGTCACGCATGGGCAGGACGCGCCAACAGGTGAAGTTTATTTTGGTGCCGAGAATCCGAAGGGCGAACTTGGATTTTACATCATGAGCAAGGGCGGTGGCGTGCCGTATCGGCTGAAGATACGCGCACCTTCGTTCGCCAACCTGAGCATCCTGTCGCATACGCTGCCGGGACACATGATCAGCGATGTGGTGGCAGTTTTGGGATCGCTCGATTTCGTGATGGGGGAATGCGACCGATGAGTTTTGAAGTTTCCAAAAAACTGGAGCGCGAAATCAACCGGCTTGTGAAAAACTACCCGGAGAAGCGCAGCGCGTCGTTGATGGTGCTGCACGCGTTGCAGGAGGAGTTCGGGTACATCTCCACCGAGGCCGAGGAATGGGCTGCGGCCAGGCTGGAGTTGAAATCGATCAACATCCACGAGTTGGTGACGTTTTACCCGATGCTGCGTCAGCACGATCCGGGCAGGACGGTGGTGCGGGTCTGTCGCACATTGAGTTGTGCGTTGGCCGGGAGCGCCAAGCTGCACGGGCACATTTGCAAGCGACTTGGTCTAGACGGAGATGCGCCTGGGTTGCAACGGACGAAGGACGGCAAATACGGTGTCGAGTATGCCGAGTGCCTGGCCAGTTGCGGCACCGGTCCGGTGATGATGTGCAACGATGATTTTTACGAAAACGTCTCGAACGACGGGGCGGATGAAATCCTGAAGAAATACGACGAATGAAGATGGTTGCCGAACTAGGATTCGAACCTAGACAAAGTGAGTCAGAGTCACTCGTGCTACCGTTACACTATTCGGCAACGCCGCGCCGGAATAGATATTAAAAGTGGG
>DASCOW010000228.1:0-3422 GCA_036012205.1 Verrucomicrobiota bacterium | reverse complement strand
GCCGTTGGCATGGATTTCGCCGTGGTGCAGTAGCATCACGCGGTTGCCGACTCGGCGCATGCTGCGGGTGTCATGCGTGACGACGATCGTTGTGCATTTCAATTGATCGCGCATCTTGATGACGAGTTGGTCGATGCTGTCGGCCACGACCGGATCCAACCCGGTGGTCGGCTCGTCGTAAAGGATGATCTCCGGCTTGTAAACAATGGCCCGGGCCAGCCCGACGCGTTTTTTCATGCCGCCCGACAGCTCGGCCGGTTTCTTGGCCTGCGTCCCGCCGAGATCCACCAACTCGAGGGCGTCGGCGACAGTTTCCCGGATGGTCGCCGGAGAGAGTTTCCGTTCGCGCTCGAGGAGGAAGCCGACGTTCTCCTCGACGGTTAGCGAGTCGAACAAGGCCGCGCTCTGGAAGAGCATGCCGAACTTGCGGCGCACCTTGATGAGTTCGCGCTCGGAGAGGTGGGCGATGCTTTGGCCGTCGATTGTTACGTTGCCTTCGTCCGGTTGCACGAGGCCGATGATGTGTCGCAGTAGCACGCTCTTTCCGCAGCCACTGCCTCCAATGATGACGACCGACTCGCCTTTGGCGATCCGCAGGTTCACCCCGCAGAGCACCTGTTGCTCTCCGAAGCTCTTGTGCAGTTGTGAGACCTTGATCATTCCTGGTAAATCAAGAGGTTGTTGAGTACGAGCGTCACGAAAAAGTTGGACACGAGAATGCTGATGGAGGCGGCGACCACTGCCTCGGTGGTGGCCTTGCCGACGCCCTCGGCGCCCTGGCCGCAGTGCATTCCCTTGTGGCAGGCAACGGTGGCAATAATACCGGCGAAGATGAATGCCTTGATCAATCCCATCCAGATATCAACCGACCAGGTGTAAAATACCATGTTGCTCCAGAGAAATACCGGATCCAGTCCGAGCAGGTACACGGCCACCAGCATCCCGGACACCAGACTGATGCCGATGGCCTCGGCGGTGAGCAGCGGCAGGGAAATGAACATGGCCAGCAGCCTTGGCGCGACGAGGTAGTCCACCGGGCTGGTGGCGAGAGTGCGGAGGGCGTCGATCTGCTCGGTCACTTTCATCGTGCCGAGTTGCGCGGCCATGGCGGCACCGACGCGGCCGGCGATCATCAGGCTCGTCAACACCGCGCCCAGCTCGCGGGCCATGGCCACGCTGACCACCGACATCACGGCGCTGTCCATCTTCACCTTGTGAAACTGGATGTAAAACTGGGCGCACATCACCATGCCGGTGAATGCGCCGGTGAGCAGGACGACCGACTGGGACTTGACGCCGATGAAGTGAAGTTGCTCCACGAGGTCGCGGAAGCGGAAGCGTTTTGCAAAAATAGAGCGTATCGTATCCAGAAACAGGACACCGACGCTGCCCAGATTGGCGAACGTGTCCTTCAGCGGGTTGTCAGCGGAATGGCCCATGAACAGTCACGCGCATTGTACCAATCTGCTTGGCCTGTGGCGAGTCTGCAGAATCCATTTGCCGCTTGCCAAGCGATGGGAAAAGAACGCCTAGTGTTGCGTGCGCTTGGCCAAACTTGGGCGCTGAGTTTAGTTCGAGACCTTGGAGTCTTCGTCCTTGGCCTTGGTTTTTTTCTGGGTGAAGACCAGCTTGTCGTCCTTGGTGGAGATGGCGATTTTCTTGCCTTCGACCAGGTCGCCTCGGATGATTTCCTCGGCCATCGGGTCCTCGAGGTATTTTTCGACGGCCCGGCGCATGGGGCGCGCTCCGTAGGCGGGGTCGTAGCCCTTTTCGCGCAGCAGGTCCCGGGCGGGCTCGTCCAGATCGAAGTGGAGGTTGCGCTGGGCCAGTCGTTCTTGAACCTTTTCAAGTTCGAGTTCGAGGATCTGGGTGAGTTCCTCCTTGCCCAGTGAACGGAACACGACGATGTCGTCGAAGCGGTTGAGGAACTCGGGCCGGAAAACTTTCTTAGCTTCCTCGGTGAGGTTTTCCTTCATTCGCTCGTAGTCTTGTTCGTCATCAGGGGCGGAGAAGCCCATGGTGGCTCCCTTCTTGAGTCGCTCTGCGCCCACGTTGGAGGTGAGCAGGATGATCGTGTTGCGGAAGTCCACCTGCCGGCCAAAGCTGTCAGTCAGTTTGCCCTCCTCGAGAATCTGGAGGAGCATGTTCAAGACGTCGGGGTGGGCCTTCTCGACCTCGTCGAATAATACGACGGAGTAGGGGTTGCGGCGCACTTTCTCGGTCAGTTGCCCACCCTCCTCGTAGCCGACGTAGCCCGGAGGCGAGCCGACGAGGCGCGAGACATTAAATTTCTCCATGTACTCCGACATGTCGAGTTGCACGAAAGATTTGCTGTCGCCGAACATGTTCACGGCGAGGCTCTTGGCTAGGAGTGTTTTGCCAACACCGGTTGGGCCGAGCATCATGAAGGAACCGATCGGGCGGGCGGGATCTTTGAGGTCGGCACGGCTGCGGCGCAGCGCCTTGCAGAGCGTCTCGACGGCCGAGGCCTGGCCGATGACGATCTTGGAAAGTTCCTTTTCCATCGAGAGGAGCTTCTGCACGTCGCCCTGTTCCATCCGCTTGAGTGGGATGCCTGTCCACTTGGCCACGACTTGCAAGATGTCGTCCTCGTCCACCTTGACGCGGGAGTCCTCGTTGTTTTTCTTCCACTCGGCCAGAGTGTTCTCAAGTTCCTCTTTGGCCTTCTTTTCCTCGTCGCGCATCGAGGCGGCCTCTTCGAACTTCTGATCCTTGATGGCCTTTTCCTTCTTGGCGCGTGTTTCCTCGATCGCCAGTTCGAGGTTCTTGACTTCGGGCGGTCGGGTCATGGCCTTGATGCGGGCGCGGGCGCCGGCCTCGTCCATGATGTCGATTGCCTTGTCCGGCAGGAAGCGGCCGGTGATGTAGCGGTCGGAGAGCCTGACGGCGACCGTGACGGCGTCGTCGGTCAGATCCATTTTGTGATGATCCTCGTAACGCGGGCGCAGGCCCTTGAGAATCTCGATTGCATCCTCGATGGAGGGCGGTTCGACCTTGACGGACTGGAAGCGGCGCTCAAGGGCGGCGTCTTTCTCGATATATTTGCGGTATTCATTCAGGGTGGTGGCACCGATGCACTGCATCTCGCCACGGCTCAATGCCGGCTTGATGATGTTGGAGGCATCCATCGTGCCCTCGGCGGAACCGGCCCCGACGATGGTATGCAACTCGTCGATGAAGAGGATGACGTTTTTCGCGCGGCGTATCTCATCCATCACGGCTTTGATACGTTCCTCGAACTGGCCGCGGTACTTGGTGCCGGCGACCATTAGCGCGAGGTCGAGGGTGATGACGCGCTTTTCGCGTAAAATTTCCGGAACGTTGCCCTTGATGACTTCCTGTGCGAGGCCTTCGACGATGGCGGTCTTCCCAACACCAGCTTCGCCTAGCAGCACCGGGTT
>DASCOW010000227.1:0-4098 GCA_036012205.1 Verrucomicrobiota bacterium | reverse complement strand
CCGGAGCCGAGATCCGCGACGATGATCTCCGGCACGAGCCGAAGCAGCAGTTGGCCAAACGCCTGCCACGAGCGGCCCGGCCCGTACACGCTGTCGAATCGGCCGGCGACGCGGTTGAAGTATACGAGGTCCTGATTTTCACGCCGCTCGAGGATGCGCTTCAGGTTCACCTTGTCAGAAGCGTGCTCCGGGATTTCCACCGCGCCGGCGGATGCCAACTCGATCAGTTTGCTGGTTTCCGCGCCGTTGTCGCGGGCGATCCGGTAGTAGGCGTTTTTGCCGTCGCGACTGGACGTAACGAGGCCGGCCTCCTGCATCTGGCCAAGGTGCATCGAGATGCCGGACTGCCGCATATGGGTGATCTCGGTCAACTCCTGTACCGTCAGCTCGTTCTCGTTGAGCAGCGCCAAGAGCCGCAGCCGCGACGGGGCTGAGAGGGCGCGCAGTGACTTGAGAGTGGAGGCCATGGATCGATTCTCTCTGGTCGCCGACGGTTGCACCCCGGCAGCGGTTTTTCAAGTCAGGCATTGAGCGACTCGGCCGCCTTGGCCAAGCTTTCGCAATCGCAGACGTTCAGCATCTCGGTGTCGCGGTCGATCCGCCGCATGAAACCACTCAATGCCGTACCTGGCCCAAGCTCGATGAATTGAGTGATGCCGTCGGTGATCATCGCGCGGATGCACGCCTCCCATTTCACTGGCGAGGTGACTTGCTCAACCATCGCTGTGGCGATCGTTCCGGCGTCGGCGTGTGTCTGGCCGGTGACGTTGCTGTAAACCGACACAGACGGCTCGCACAACTCAACCTTGGCCAATACCTCGGCCAAGCCGGCTTGCGCCGGTTGCATCAACGGTGAGTGATACGCCCCGGCGACCGGCAGTGGAATTGCGCGCTTGGCCTCGGCCTTCTTTGCGGCGTTGCAGGCGTCGTTCATTTTCTCGGCATCGCCGGAGATGACGATTTGGCCGGGGCAATTGAGGTTGGCCAAGCTCACGCCGGCTTGGTCGCATACCGTACGCACGACTTCCTCGTCGAGGCCGACGATCGCCGCCATGCCGCCGCTGCTGGCCTCGCATGCCTCCTGCATCAGCTCGCCCCGGCGACGCACCACGCGAAGCCCGTCCTCAAAGCCAAGCGCATCGGCTGCGGCCAACGCGGTGAACTCACCCAGCGACAGGCCAGCGGTCGCGTCGAACGACAGAGAGGGCACCTGCTCGCGGAGCAGTTGAAGCGCAACCCACCCAACAAGATAGATCGCAGGTTGCGCATGCTCGGTCCGCACCAGTTCTTCTTCCGGGCCGGAAAAACAAATCTCACTCAAGCCGTACCCAAGCGTCTCGTCGGCTTGGGTAAACAACGCCTTGGCTGTGGGGTGTGACTCCGCCAAGTCGCGCCCCATTCCGACAACTTGGGCTCCCTGCCCGGCAAACAGCAATGCAGTCTTCGCCATGCGCCGGAGACTAACAGTAGAGAGAGGAAGTGTGGAGGCTGAACAGCGCCAGTTACTTGGTCGATGGTAACTCGGTGAGGTAGCTTTCGTGCGTACGAGAGGCGATGCTTTGGGCGGTGGACTCCGATCCGCCGGCGGCGCGAAGCACCTCTGCGATCTCGCTGTTGGCGGTCAAGTCCAGCGGCGTGCCGTATTCGCAAACCTTGTTAATCTGTGCGTCGTGGGCGATCAGGAATTTCGTCACAGCGGGATCTTCACGTTTGGCCGCGTTGTGCAGTGCGCTGCGACCGTATTGGTTCCCGGTGGCCACATCCGCGCCGGCCTCGACCAGCAGCTCGAGCACTGGCAGGCTGGCAAACTCCGCAGCGGCGATCAGCGGCGTGGAACCTCGGCAATCGCGTGCGTTCACATCCGAGCCGTTGGCCAATAGCAACCGAACGACCTCGATTCGGTCCTCGTCAGCGGCGCGATGCAGTGGTGTGCGGCCAAACTGGTTTCGCTCATTGGTATCCGCGCCATTGGCCAAGAGCTGCCGAATGACGGCCAAGTCTGAGCTGCCGGCTGCCTCATAAAGCGGCAAGTCGGCGCCGGCGTTGGGCAAGCTTGTCCTGCCGGCATGCTCGGTTCCGCAACCAGTCAACGCTACCACTGCGGTGGCGATCAGGAGTCTTTGGAGTTTAGAGTTGGACAACGTTTCGGCGGGGCTAATCCAGCGGCTTGATGGGGTAAAATTCGGAGGGTGTGTGTTCGCGGGTCATCAGGGTCTTGAGCCGCGCCACGATTTTGGGATGATTCGCAGCGACATTGTTCGACTCGCTAATGTCGGCCTTCAGGTCGTACAACTCGATCTTGAGCGGGGTTTTATTGTTTTTGCGGAGGATGTTCTGGCGGATGGCCTTCCATCGTCCGGCCCACACGGCCTGCTGGCCGCCGTAGCCGGAGAATTCGCGGTAAAGGAATTTGCGTGGTCGCTGCTTTTTGCCGAGCAGCGTGTCCGCGATGCTGATGCCGTCGGCGTCGACAGGCGCGCTGGCTTTTTCGCCGATCAGGTCGAGTAGAGTTGGCATCCAGTCCTCGAATCCGGTTACGACATCGGAGGTGCTGCCGGCCTTTATCTTGCCGGGCCAGCGGACGATGAGCGGCACCCGCACACCGCCCTCATACAGCGATCCCTTGAGGCCGCGCAACGGCTTGACGCTCTCGAAGAAGTCGTAGTCCACCTCGGCCTTCAAGTGCGTAGTGCCGTTGTCGGATGTGAACACAACGATCGTGTTTTCTGCGAGGCCAAGCTCGTTGACGAGGCCGAGCAGGCGGCCGATGTAGCCGTCCATCCGCGAGATCATCGCGGCGTACGCGGCGCGCGGGGTAAAGTGCGGCGTGTAGCCGTAGCCATTGGCCCGGGTGAACGGCGGGTCGTCCCACTTCTGCGCAAGGTATGGCTTGAGTTCCTCATCCGGCACATGCAGCGCGACGTGCGGGATGACAGTTGGGTAGTAGAGGAAAAACGGCTTGTCCCGGTTTTTACGTAGGAATGCCAGCGCCTGCTCGTTGATGCTGTCCGGCGCATAGTCCTGTCCCTTGAAAACGTCGTAACTGCGCGGGTCGCTTGGATCGGAGCCCTTGGGCAGCGACGCGTGGCCCGGCACCGGCGGATTATTGTTCAGCGGGACGCGCTTGAGGTTACTCCAGAGGTAATTCGGATAATAGCTGTGTGCATGGCGCTGGCAGTTGTAGCCAAAAAACCGGTCGAACCCCTGATGCACCGGGTCGCCTTCCGAGCCGGGAAAGCCGAGTCCCCATTTGCCGAAAGCGCCGGTGCCGTAGCCGTGGCTGCGAAGCAACTCGGCGATCGTCTGCTCCGCCTTGGGGATGGGCCGCTGGCCTTCCGGTTTCACTTCGCCGTTGTTCCGGACAAAGGCGTGACCGGGGTGCTTGCCGGTCATGAGCACGCAGCGCGACGGCGCACAGACGGCGTTGCCGCAGTAGTTGCGCGTGAAGCGCATGCCCTGCGTGGCCAGACGATCGAGGTTGGGTGTCTTGATTTTTTTCTGCCCGTAGCTGCCCAACTCGGAATAGCCCAAGTCGTCGGCGAGGATGAAGATGACGTTCGGCTTGGCCGCCTTGGCCTGGGCGGGCTTGGCCAAGCTCAACAAAACGATTGCGGCCAAAGCTAGCTTGGCCAAGCGGAGGAGTTTGATTTGGTGTAATTGCATCAGGCCGAGCAGCCTCACACAGCGGTGGGTGGCAGACAAGAAATCTAACAAGGCCGGCCCGAAAAAAAGAGCCGGCCAAGCCTGAGCTTGACCGGCCAAATTTCATTCCAGAGCGCCAAGGTTGGGGAAACCTTTAAGCTCTCCGGTGAATTGTCAGATCGATGCAATGTAAGCAGAAGGAGACATCCACGACAGCACTCGCATCAGACACCGTGCGAACTGGGAGGGACAAAGCCGCACTTCGCGTGGTAAGTCAAGAACTTTTTGCGTGATTTTAACTCTTTTTTGTGGCCCACACGCACCCGGAAAAAGGTGGAGAAGCCCATGCGGCTGATTCGGTTGCGATGGGGGGGGGAGTGGCATCGGCTTTCATCGTATACTGTTATTTTTCTTTTCTCTATTTCGTGATGTTCCTCTTCATCACTATCTCCGTAT
>DASCOW010000226.1:0-3251 GCA_036012205.1 Verrucomicrobiota bacterium | reverse complement strand
GTTTTTGGGATGGCTATACAAACAACCAAAACAATTACTACGCCTACTCTAGCCCCAAGGATGACTTGCGATTTCATTTTATACCATGGGGAGCAGACGGTGCTTTTACAGAAGGAAGGGGGCCGTTTAGTCGATTTGGTCAAGATGGCAACGAGCCGGAATCAGTGTACGCCCAGAGCATGCTTGCTAATCGGCTTTTTCAACTCAATGGGATTCCCGCCCGTTACAAGGCGGCACTAGAGTATATATTAATGAATGTCTGGAATGAGGAGGAAATCAAAGATGAAGTTAAACGCATCCAGGCTTTGACTCGGAATCATCTTCATTCTCGACAGGATCGTATTGATCGGGGTGTTAACCGATTAATTGCATTCGTGGAGGATAGACGTTCCAGTATTGAATCGGAACTCCGGGATTGGCCTGTCACAATTCCAAAGGGTCCTAGAATACCAAGATATTCTGTCAAAATTGGAAAATTAAGTGGACGGTTTGAGACGGTTTGGAAAAATGAACGTTTGCAGGATGTCGCAGGTGAGGGCAAAGCAGAAATTGAACTTACGCTAAACGGCGAACAAGTGGCCTTTTCCAAAGTGGGTGTTCTAGGGCAACCGGAGGAACGTCGCAGATGGTTTAGAGGCAGGGACAGGGGGCGCTCGGAAGGAACACAGAGCGTAAATCCAACAATCACTTTTGAAGGCGTCCTTGAAAACAGTCAACAGGTGAAAATAACCATGACAATCAACCGTAAGGATTTTGAACCCCGTAAAAAGGAAGTACCATTTCAGGGTTATCTTACGGTAATAAATCCCGACGAAAATCAAAATGACTTCGGGTTTGGCAGGTTTATGTCAATGAAGACTCTGGATGGTGTGTTAAAACTGAATAATGCCGAGATGAAAGAGGGAGTTCCGGTTAGCGGTGCACTAGAGACTACGATACATGAAAGTCGTGGTGGATTTAACTTTGGAGAAGGTCGACGTAGAGGCACAAGACGTTGACTCGTTGTGGTAAATTGCATTCATAGGATAAGAATAAGGCAGGAGTCTTGTTCGCGTTGACGATGTGATGTCGTCACGACTGAGTCAACCTGCAGCGCTATCGATCGCTGGCTCCGACAACAGCGGAGGGGCCGGCTTGCAGGCGGATCTGCGTACCATGGCGAAGTTGGGAGTGCACGGCGCCAGCGTGGTGACGTGTGTCACGGCTCAGAACCCAGGCGCCGTCTTGGCGATCCACCCCATCCCGGCCAAGGTCGTCGCCGCGCAGCTTGATTCCATTTTCGGAAGCCTGCCGATTCGCGCAGTGAAGACCGGCATGCTGTACTCGCGGCCAGTCATCGATGCGGTGGCGGAGCGTCTGGCCAAGCACAAGCGGCTGCAGTTGGTGGTGGATCCGGTGATGGTCTCGAGCAGCGGCACGCCGCTGTTGAAGCCAAGCGCGGCTGCTGCCTTGGCAAATCGACTGCTGCCCTTGGCCAGGCTGGTGACGCCGAACCTCGACGAGGCGGCTTCCTTGGGCGCGCGGCGGGTGCGCGAGCCGGAGGAGATGAGGGACGCGGCGCGGGCGATTCACGAGCGGTTCGGCTGTGCGGTGCTGGTGAAGGGCGGGCACATGAAAACCACCGAGGCGATCGACCTGTTTTACGACGGTCGGGAGGAGCTTTTGCTGTCCGCGCCGAGGGTTCGTGGGGTGTCGCCGCCCGGCACGGGATGTACCTATTCGGCGGCGATTACAGCGTTTTTGGCTCAGGGCAAGCGGCTGCCGGATGCGGTGGAACGGGCCAAGCAGCATATGGCTGAGGCGTTTTCAGCGGTTTACCGGGCAGGAAAGCACCGTTTTCTGGGCTGAATCCGCTTGGTCAAGGGCAAGGTTTTCGGCAACTTTTCCGCCTTTTTGGTGATTCATCCTGCCGAATGCCGGTGGAGCCGATTGGCCGCCGGCGGTTTTTTCATGGCACAATTTACGTACAAGGCGCGGAGCCGCTCGGGGCAGGTGATGCAGGGCGTGCTCGAGTCGGCTGACCGGGCGGGGGCATTGTCGAAGCTGCAGCGCGACGGATTGTTCCCGGTGTCGATTCAGGCGGCCAAGGGCAAGGCGGCCAAGGCCAAGCCGGAGAAAATGTCACGAACCGCCGCCAAGCCGATCAAGGAGGGGGGTGGCCGCTCGCGGTTCCGCCGAAAGAACCGCAAACCCAAGTTGCAGGACTCGGCAACTTGGATGCTGCAGCTCGCGAATCTGCTGCGCTCCGGCATGCCGCTCTCGGTGGCGCTGAACAGCATGATCAGCATCTCCGGCAAGGGCATCAGCGAGGAGGTGGCGACGGAGCTGAAGCAAAGCGTCACCGAAGGCAAGACGCTCTCCGAGGCGATGGGGCGGCATCCGGTCATCTTCAATGAGATGACGATCAACATGGTGCGCGCTGGCGAGGAGAGCGGCGCGCTCGAGCAGGTGTTGCGACGCTTGGCCAAGCACTTCGAGCGTTTCGCCGAAGTGCAGTCGAAGTTCATCTCGGCGATGATTTACCCGGCCATCGTTTGTCTTGTGGGATTCGTCATCATCCTGTTTTTCATGACTTACATGCTGCCGAAGTTCTCGGAGATTTTTGAGAGCTTCAACGCCACGTTACCCAAGTCCACCCAGCTGCTGATGAGCGTCGGGGCACTGGCGGTGAATCCGGTTTTTTGGATCGTCCTGCTCGTCGTGCTGCTGGCGGCCGGCGTCCTCATCGTCCGCTACAAGGCCACCCCGAACGGACGCCGGAAGATCGATGACGGGAAGCTGCGCCTGCCGGTGCTTGGCAAGGTGATGCGGCTGAATCTGTTTGGGCAATTCGCGCGGACGCTCTCCACGCTGCTCACCAACGGCGTGCCGGTGCTGACCGCGCTGCGCATCACCGGCGACGTGATCCCCAACGTCATCATCAAGGAGGCCATAGTCATGGCACGCGAGGCGGTCACCGATGGCAAATCACTGGCCGAGCCGCTGACCCGCAGCGGCTTGTTCCCCAAGCTGATGATCGACCTTGTCCGTATTGGCGAGGACACCGGCGATGTGCCGGGCGCACTCGAGAATCTCGCCATCACCTTCGAAAGCGACCTCGAGCTGGAGCTGCGGGTGATGACCAACCTCATCGAGCCGGCGATGATCATCATGATGGCCGTCGGCGTGGGCGGGCTGTTGTTCAGCATCCTGCAGGCGCTCTTCACGATCACTAACAACATTGCCCGGTAATGAGCCCAACCCGCGCCAAC
>DASCOW010000225.1:0-7124 GCA_036012205.1 Verrucomicrobiota bacterium | reverse complement strand
AGGCCGGCCGGTATTTTGTTCGCGATGAAATGCGGCAGCACCTTGTCGCCATAGTCACTTGGCTGCATCCCGCCAGCCACGCGCTTGGCCTCCGCGAGCGCCTCCGGCGAGCCCTTGGACAGGCCGGGCAAGTCAGAGGCAACTTGCTCAAGGGCTTTGTCCATTTTCACCTCTTCCAGAAACTCAGGGTTCACCTCGTAATAGGAAAACAGGATCGACCCAATGAAGAAAAACATCAACGCCACCGGGATATACACCAGCGAGCCGAACCATACCGAGCGACCGGCCGCCTTGTCCGACTCGGCAGCGTGATAGCGTTGCACAAAATTCTGGTCGATGCCGAAGTTGGTGAGGTTCATCACAATGCCGTACACGAGCATGACCCAGAACGTCGACGTTGCGAGACTTGGCCCAAAGTCACCCAGGCTAAACTTGCCGGCATCGTCGGCCAACCGGATCGCCTGTCCCGCCCCTTCCGGCATGCCAGTCAGCACCAGCACCACCACCACCACCGCGCCCAATGTGAGAACAACACTCTGAATGGCATCCGTCCAAATCACCGCCTCGATACCTCCCATCAGCGTGTACAGTGTCACGGCAAAACCGGAGGCGACGATGATCGTCGCAATGTCCCAACCAGTCAGCGCATGCAGCCCCACTGCCACGCCAAACATAATTGTCCCCACGCGGGAAACCTGTGTGAGCAGATAACAGACAACCGCATACACCCGCGCCCACGCACCGAAGCGTGTCTCCAGATGCTCGTACGCCGACAGGCCGGCGTGGCGGCGGTAAAACGGCACAAACCACTTCACGGAAATGAACGCCGCAATCGGCAGCGACAGGCTAAAAACGAAGCCATTCCAGTTCGAGCCGTACGCCTTGCCAGGTACGCCAATGAAAGTATTGCTACTCAGGTAAGTGCCGAAGACCGAGAGGCCCACAACCCAACCCGGCAGCGAGCGGTTGGCCACAGTGAAGCCCTCGACCGAGCCGCTGCCTTTACGAAAATAAAACCCAGCACCGATCAACAGCGCAAAGTAAACAAAAAGAACGACAATGTCGGGGTTAGGCAGCTCAGCAAGTATCATTTTTTTACTCCAGCGGTTTGGTATTCAGGTTGCGGCGTGGCGCCGGTGGCCACGTCGAGCTTCCACGTCGCGAGCGCGGCCGCCATTCGCTTGGCCCGTTCGGGATGCCGTCCGGCCAGGTTCACCGACTCGCCAAGATCGTTGCCCAAGTCAAACAGCCCGGCCTTTTGGCCGGCCACGAACTTCCACTGCCCATCGCGATGCGCGAGACCCTTCCAGAAAAACCGCCGTTGACCAAGCGATTTGCCGCCAAGCAGCACCGGCCGCAGACTCACGCCGTCCAGCACATGCCCCTCGGGCGGCTTGGCTCCGGCAAGGTCGAGCATAGTCGGCATGAGGTCGAGCGAGATGACCATCTCGTCGTTCACCTGGCCCGGCGCGATCCTGCCCGGCCACCACACAATGCCAGGCACCCGGTGGCCGCCCTCCCACACTGTCCCCTTTTTGCCGCGGAACGGAAACCGGTAACTTCCCGGGCCACCCATGTAGGCATGGCCGTTGTCGGAGCAGAAAATCACGAGTGTGTTTTTCTCGAGCTTCAACTCGATCAACTTGTCGAGCACCTGACCGACGCACTCATCCATCGCGGTCATCATCTGCACGTAGGCTTTCTCGATCGGGATTTTCTTTTTACCGCGATTCTTTTTCGGACCGCGCTGGATTGGACTGCCTGGCCCCTGAAACGGCGAGTGCACCGCCTCGTGCGCCACGTACAGACAGAACGGCTTGGCCTTGTTTTCGTCGATGAACCGCAGTGCGTGCCGGGTGATCAGATGCGTCGAGTAGCCTTCCTCCTCGACCGTTTCCAGGCCGTCCCACCAGTCGTACACCTCCATCCGGTCGTAATGCGACAGGTAGTCGATATTGCCACTGACAAACCCTCGAAAATCCGCGAATCCGTGATGCATCGGGTTGAACTTTTTTTTGTAGCCAAGATGCCACTTGCCGTAAATCGCCGAGGTGTAACCAGCCTTTGCCAGCAGTTCCGGAAAGGTGTGTTCACTCGACCACAGGCCGCGGTGGTGATCCGGCACCTTCGGGTCGGCGTTGATGACCGACGGCACACCGGCGCGTTCCTGATAACGGCCGGTCAGCAACCCGGCGCGGGTCGGACTGCACACCACGCCACTCGAGTGGTAGTCGGTGAAGCGCATTCCCTCGCGGGCCATGCGGTCCAGGTGCGGCGTCCTGAGCCAGCCTCCGTAGGCGCTGGTCGCGTTGTAGCCCATGTCGTCCGCCATGATGACGACGAAATTCGGCTTTGCGGCATCGACTGAAACAAACGCCAACGCCAGTATCGTGAAAAGTAGGTAAAGAATCTTTTTCATCTCAAAATCAGTTGTGGCCCTGCTCGGCAAGGAATCGAATTAGATCCCGTAATTCTTCGCGCTTCAAGCCAGCAATAAACCCGGGCGGCATGGCACTGCCGACTTGGGTTTGTTCACGAACCTGATCGTTCGGGATCCGAATCGTCTCCATTCGACTGAGCGGCCGAAGAAAAATATCCTTTGAGCGCGACCGCTGCTCGTAGCCCTGATAAATCTCACCCGACTTGGTGGTGACCTGCATCAAACTAAAGCCTTCCTTCACGTGGCGCCCCGGCCAGAGCACCTCCTCGATAATCCGCTCCGTGCTGAGGGTGTTGCCAATGGTGTCGAGTTCCGGCCCGATGAACGGGATGCCGCTATTCGTCGCCGAGCCGATTTTGTGGCACACCGCGCAACCAACCGCCTGAAACGTTTGACGACCGTTGGCAGCGTTGCCTTTCGCTGACTCCTTGGCCAAGGCGACAACGTAGTCCGCACTGTAAGCGGGAACGGTGTTTTTAATGCCTGCAGCTTGACCCAGAAAATTCATCAGCTCCGTTTCACTGCTGCCAAGCGAGTGCAGCTTGGCCAAGGCCTTAGTCGCCGGCGCAGCTTCGAGTTTGCGCTTGGCCAAGGCGGCTGCCAGAGCCTTGCCTCCGCCTTCACGATTCAAAAACGGCGCGAGTATTCCGGTTGAAGCTTCACCACCGACCAACAATCCGGCTCCGTGAGCAGCGGCGGCACTCATACTGAGACGGCTCAGACTGTCGAGCGCAGCCAACTTCAATTCCACCGACTCATTGACAATCAGCTTGGCCAAGCGATTGGCGTCATCACCTCCCAACAAGCCAAGTGCTCGAACGGCAGCCAGACGGACAGGCGGTAGCGACTTGTCGTCATCGACCAACGCAGCGACGGCGGCGTGCAAATCCGTCACCTGCCATTGTCCGATCAGGCCAAGTGCCTGCTCACTCAATTCAGCTTGGTCACCTCGCAACGCTGGGCGAAGAACATCAGTCAAGTCGCCTTCCGGCTTTACACTGCGAGAGGTAGAGGCGGCATTCAGCGCAGCCAACGCCAAGGCGTGGCTTTTCGCTGAGCGGTGAAAACCGGGCTCGAATATCACCCGCAATTCCTTCGATCCCCCGATGCCGGCGATGCCGCTGAAAATCCCGCGCAGTCCCTCCGAGTCGATCGCATCCGACTTGGCCAAGTCCATCAGCTTGGAGAGCATTTTTTTTGAGCCACCTTTTTCCAACACGGCCGTGAGTGCGCGAATGTTTTCCCCGAAATCCAGCTCGCCGCTGGTCAATGCGGCCATCCAAGCCGGCTCCTGATGACGCACCGCCTGCGTGAAGGCGTAGTCGATCCACTTGTCGCGCGGGTGATTCGTCACAGCGAGAGTCGCTGCTTTTATCGCTCCAGGACGCGGGGTTTGACCACACGCCAAAACCGCCTCGAGCCGCACCTGCGGGTGCGCATCACCTGCTCCAACTGCCAGCAATTCGACGGGCTTGGCCAAACGATCCTGCCAACGGCCAACGATGCGTACCGCGAAGGCTCGAGCCCGGTAATCCTTCGCGCGCAACACGCGCCCGAGCAATTTGGGTTGCACCGACTCGATAGTCGCACAAAGGGCCAGCGCCTCGAGTTGATGCCGTTCATACAACTCGTCGTCGTTCTTCAAACGACGCGCCCAACGCACCGCCGCTTCGCCGACCTGCGACGCATCGCGTTTCCCTAACTCAAATTTGGCCTGCTGTCGTGTCCATCGTTCGGGCGACTTCAGTTGATCAAGCAAATCGCTGATGGATTCCCCAACAATCCTTGGCTTGGGCGCTGGTGGCCTGCCCTTGACACTCAAACGCCAAATTCGACCGTGATGCAGGTCGCGCGTCGGGTCGCGGAAATAGTCATCCTGATGGCAGATGATCGTGTTGTAAAAGTCCGCAATATAAATCGCGCCGTCGGGGCCAATGCGAATGTCCACCGGACGAAAGTTCCGGTGGTCCGATTGGAGGACCGGCTCTTTCCAGTCAAGTTTGAAGCCGGAACCAGTCGGTCTGAGCGCGAAGCGTCTCACGCTGTTCGACTTGAAATCGTTCAACACAAAGTGCCCATGCATCGACGCCGGCAAGTGCCGGCCGTTGATCATCTCCACGCCGCAGTAGCCGCCCGGTTCGCCGATGCGATCCAGACGCAACCGGTGCTTCGCAGGGATCGACGCCGGTGTGAGATAGGAAATGCCACCCGCGCCATCGACAACAAGCGATTGGCCCCAGTCATCAAACACCACGCCCCAGGGATTGCCCGGCCCCATGAAGTCATCCAGCAGACCGTCGAGATGCAGACGCCTTGGACGCAGGCGATACACACCGGCCTGATAAAGCGACGACACACCCCACGGCGTTTCCACTCGTGACTCGATACCGTCGCCCTGGCAGAAGAACAACTCGCCGTCAGGGCTCCACGTGAACGAGTTAATCGCCTGATGCGTGTCTCCTGTGCCGAAGCCGCTCAACAGGACTCGCCGCTCGTCTGCATGACCGTCGTCATCAAGATCCCGCAAAAAAAGCAAATCAGTCGCCTGACCCACATACACGCCACCATCGGCGGTCTCCAGCCCCGTTGGGATGTTGAGGCCGTCAGCAAACACCGTTGAGCGATCCGCCTGGCCGTCGCCGTCGGTATCGGTAAGTTGGATGATTTTGTCGTCTGGAATCTCGCCCGGCTTCAGGTGCGGATACGACCAGGTGCAGGCGACGTACATCCGACCCTTCGCGTCCCAGCGAATCGTGAGAGGATTGGCCACACCGAGTTTTTCCGACGCGAACAAATTCACGGCAAAGCCTTTCGCCGGCTTGAATGCTTTCAGTTCGTCCCCCGGAGAACTGGCAGGAGTCGGAGGAGGCAACTCAGACTGCGCAGCAACTTTCGGCTTGGACAATCCCTTTGCCACTGCGGCCACGTTCGTCTCCGCTGCGGCAATCAGCACCGGGAGTTCGTCGCGCTCGTCGCGGATACTCGGGATGTTTTTCCGGTTGCCGATGCTGAACACGCGCCGGTTGTCATCGCCAAACAGGCACTTCCAGTTGGCCGGACGCCAGTAGTCGTGCCACAGTCGATGCTTCTCCCGGACCGCCACTCTCAAATCCTCCAGACCGGCAAACCCATTCGACCGCTCAACACCCAGCGCATTTGCCAAATGCAACGCAAACCTCGCTTGGTTTCCTGCGGTGACATGCTGCCCGTTTCCCGTGAAAGTTGCCTCGGCACCCGTGAACAGATCAACGAAGTGCGCCTTGTGCTTTTTCGCCTGCGAGCTGAGCTCATTCACGTATCGCACCAAGTCGTCATTATGATTTCGCAAATCTGGCAACAGGTCATTTGCTGCATTCTCAAACGGAGTGGGTGAAATCACAATCAACTGCCGACCCTCTCCACCGAGGCGTCCGAATAATTTGTCGCTCGACTCGATGAACGACTCGATGCCCTCGCCGCCGGCGAACGCTTCGTTCTTGCCAAGCTGCACGATCACGACCGTCGCCTTCAGCCTGGCCAGTTGCATCTCCAGATTGCCCAACCCCTTGATGCCGCGATAGCCGCCACTGCGCCAACGATTCGTCTCCGTGCCCAGCGCGAACACCGTGTCGGCCTCCCACGACAGGTCGCGAAACTTGGGCGGCTCGTTCTTGAAACGCCACGTCAGAAGTGTCTCCAAGTGCCCACTGCGCTGAGCAAGCACCATGTCCGTGCCGCCAAGGAACACAACGACATCGTCCCCGGCCAATTCCAGCGGCGGCTCAGCGGCGGCAACGCCTAGGCCTCCGGCAAACAGGCAGATGAATGAAACGATTTTCACGTCGTTGAAAAGCAGTCGCAGGGATTCAGCCACAGTTGGCTCCGCCAAACGAGTCTCGTCTGCGTTTGGCCAAACGAGATTATCGACGGGAGCGCTTGGGTGGGGCGGAGCGTTCCTGCAGCCAAAGGACATCCTCGTTCCTTGACGAAGATACGAAGATCGGGATGTTGACACCCTTGCGAATCGGCACGGAGGTGCGGGGGTCGAGCCACTTTTTTATCACCGCATGACCGTCGGCCAGTGTTACCCCACCGGCATTGTTGTGGTAGCTGGCCGGATAATCGACCCAGCGGGTTGAGCCGGGATTGCGCGGGTTGTAGCCGGTCATGTCCACGGCGAAGTAGCCGTTGTTGATGCGATCCTCCCGCTGGTCGAGCACCACATACAGCTTACTCAAAGACTTGCCAGCAGCATCAGAGAGCTTGCGGATCGGCCGGTAACCGGCCTGCCAACCCTGCAACGCCGGTGGGTTGAGGAAGCCGTTCATCGAGATGCTCCGTACACGCGGCAACTGCTTGCCTCCGTGCCGCGATGTGCTCATGTCGGCGGGACACTTCCACACGCCGAGACTCCGGTGGTAAGGCCACAGGTGGCTCTGCATGAGGTAAACCGTGTTGGTGTTGTCCGGCACCGGCTGCGCGTAGTTGAGCCAGCCTTGCACCCACGACCGGTTGCGCGTGGGGAATACGGCGTTTGGTACAAGTTGGCCGTCGTTGTCGTCCGTATACATCGTCCACGAGAAACTCATCTGCCGCAGGTTGTTCATGCAGCTGATGCCGGTCGCCTTGGCCTTCGCCTTGGCCAGAGCCGGCAGCAGCATGCCGGCGAGGATCGCGATGATGGCGATCACCACCAGCAGTTCAA
>DASCOW010000224.1:0-4043 GCA_036012205.1 Verrucomicrobiota bacterium | reverse complement strand
ACAAAAGCCGATTGGAAATCGGGACGATCCAAGTGGATGCCGCCGGCGAGCAGCTAACAGTTCATTTTCATTCCGCACCCCACCGGAACTATCGGCTGCTGAAAAGTCCGAACGTTCTTGGCCCTTGGCAGACGGCTGGCGAACTCAACGCCCCACCGAACGGCGGTCCGGCGGCATTTACCGCACCGCTTGGCCGGACGCAATTCTTTCGGCTGGAAATCCCGGCTGGCCCGTGACTCTTGGCCGTTGGCCGAAGCTTATTTTTTTTTCGCTGACTTTGGGCGGGGCTTTTGGCCGCGCTTGGGGTCGAGGTTGTCGTACAGGTCGTCCTCGGTAAGCTTCGACGGCACGCCGCCTTCCGGCACCTTGGCCTTGGCCACCCACACGATGGCATTGAGCACCGTCTTGCGTAAATCGTCATTGCCCCAGTTCAGGTGGTTGTGACCGCCGGTAAAGCCGAAACCTCGCCCGCCGTTTTCACGCTCGAACGCCCATGCCACGTGCTGCGACAGGCCCGCCGCCACCGCCTTGCGAACGGCCGGATTGCCGCTGTGCGCGCCATCGCCGCGCTTCATCGTCGCGGCCGGCGCCACGTCGGAAAGAATGGGCGTCACGCCCTTCATGCCCGGCACAAAGCGCATGTGGAAATACCACTCATCATTCGCCTTGAACGGCTTCACGCCGCGCGTGATGGGGTGTTTCGGCAGCTTGCTGAAGTTCGCGGTCCAGTGCGGGTTCACCGACCAGTGCGTCTCGAAACAACCACCCTGCCAGTCGAGGAACTCCTTGTTGCCCTTGGCGGTGGTCGGTTCGACGGCGTAGTGAATGGTAAGAAAGCCAACGCCCTTGGCCATCATCTTGTCGAGCTTGGCTAAGTTGCCGCCGCGCAACGCCGGGTGTCCGCCGCCGCCGTCGCTGTAGATCACCACCGCGGCGGCACCGTCGAAAACCGACTCGTCGTTTGGCCAACCGTTGAGCGTGACGGCCGGCGTCACGGCATCGGCGACGCCCTCCTTCAGGCACTTGGCCAAGAGTTGGATGCCGGCGTTGTGCTCGTGCGAGAGCGGCCCGTGGCTTGGCTTGCCGGCGATCATCACGACCTTTTTAGGTGCAGCGACCGCACCGGCGGCCAAACCAATCGCACAGGTCAAAGCGAGAAAAGTTCTCATGTGATTAGGCTACGAGTGAAACGGTTACTTTTTCTTTTTAGCCCGTTCGTTATTGGCGCGCTTGGGCAATTCCTTTATGCGGATGTTCTTGAACTGAACATTCATCGGCGGGCCGGCGTGCAACTGCAGCGCGAGCAGGCCGTCGGCGCGACGGGTCTTTCTGTCGCGATCGATAACCTGGGTGGTCTTCACGTCGTTGATGTAATGGGTCAGACTGAAATTACGCGCAACGATGCGGTAACTGTTCCAGTCCTCCTTTTTAATCGCCTTGGCAATGTCAGCATCCTTGGCAAATTCCTCGACCTCCTTCTTCAACTTGCCGTCGTCACCAACTGTTAGCGTCGTCTTTTTTCCACGAAGCGATAGGATGCCGCGAAACCGTTCGCCGTAGCAGATGCCGGAATAGGTGTCGCCGGCCTCGAAATCGCCCTGGTAACCGCCGATGCGCCACTCATCCGGGCCGTCGGCCTTGAAACTGCGGTACTGAATCCCGCTATTTCCGCCGATGATCTTGTAGTCGAGGCGTAGGTCAAAGTTACCGGTCTTGCCTTCCCAGATGATGAACGTGTTGCCCTTGGTTGGGTTTTCCTTGGTGGTCTGCCCGGTGATGGCACCGTCCTTTACACTCCAGAATTTCGGGTTGCCGTTCCAGCCCTTGAGTGTCTTGCCGTCGAAGATGGTTTCAAAACCCTTCTCAGCGGCAACCGCTTGGCCGGCAAAAACAACTGCCGCCAAGCCCAGTGTGGTGATGATTTTTTTCATAATCGTGTTAGTTGAATACGATTTAATAAGCCAACAATCTTACATTACGCCGCACGCTCCAAAATTATTCGCGTTCTCCCTCATCCCGACCCTCTCCGGCTGGGAGAAGGTGGCTGAAGGCCGGATGAGAGTGAACATCCGAGTGTTTTTCGAAAAAGCCACTGTTCGATCTCCCAATAAATATATTACTTAAACGCCTTTTTGAGAAACTTGAGTCCCTTGGTGGCGATCTCCTCCCGAGTCGGCTCCATTTTGCGCCAGATGGCCGCTGCACGGGCGATGACCTTCACATCGGTCGTAAACGACTCGATGACGACATCTCCCTTGTACTTGACCGCCTTGAGCGCGGCGACGATCGGCTTCCAGTCGATGTGGTCATTGCCCGGGGTGCCGCGGTCGCTGCCGCAGGCGTGGAAATGGCCGAGATGTTTACCGGCAGCACGGATGGCCTTGGCTTGGTTTTTCTCCTCGATGTTCATATGGAACGTGTCGAGGTGCAGCTTGAGCGCCGGACTGCCAACCGCCTTGATAAGCCGCATCCCCTTCTCGCAAGTGTTGAGAAAATCGGTCTCGAAGCGATTCAGCGGCTCGACGCAAATCTGCACACCCTTTTTCTCGGCGTAGGCGGCGAGCACCTTGAGATTCTTCACCACGAGCGCGAACTCCCTCTTTTGATCCTTCGGTTCGACAGCGCCCGCCTTGCCGACGACAGAGTACACCGGGCCGATGAGAGCAGGGCAGTCGAGGTTGACCATGTGGTCTATGAGCGCCTTGCAGTACTTCATCGCCTCGCGCTGGTCCCCGGCCGAGCCCCGAAAGTCGCGCCCCGGCCCCATGCAGGCGCATACCGAGCCGCATGCCAGGCCGGCGCGGTCGAGCGCCTTTTTGACCTTCACCGAGTCGATGTGCTCGGGCGCCTCAATGGGTAGCTCGACGGTGTCGAAACCCCATTTTTTGAACTTGGAAAAGAGTCGCGAACTCTGTGTCACGAACGGCGACACGAACAAGAATGAATTAATACCAAATCTCATAATAGATCCTGTGAAGGGCAGAGCCTACGGAAAGCCAGCCGCCAATTCAATGCCGAAATCACCCGCTTGAAAAGCGGCAGTCAAGGCCTACCGCCAGTCGAGGTGGTCCGGCAGGCGGTTGAAGTTCTCCGGACCGGCCGGCATGACCGCCACCATGTCCTCAACGCGCACGCCGCCGAACCTGGCCGAGTACAGGCCCGGCTCCACGGTGAACACCTCGTTGGCCAGGATTTCGCCGCCGCCGTTCGCGAGCAAAATCGACTCGTGCACATCCAGCCCGATCCCGTGACCGGTGCCGTGACGCATCGAGATGAATCCGTCGTCCGCATCGTCCGGCGGCAAGCCCATGGCGTAGCCGCTGCCGGTAATTGACGAAACAGTCGCCCGATGCACCGCGTCACCACTTGTTCCCACACGGAGCGCGGCGATGGCTTCAGACTTGGCCTCCACCACGGCGGCGTGCATCTGTGCCAACTCCGGCGACGGCTCGCCGTTCACCGCTGTGCGCGTGCAGTCGCCCCAGTAGCCGGTCTCGTTGTCGCGCGGGAAAATGTCGACAATCACCGGCAGGCCGGTCCGCAGCGGACCGGTGCCGTGATGATGGCAATCGGCCACGTGCGGCACCGTGACGACAATCGAGTCGTGATGGTTGGAAAAGTTTTTGCCGATCAAAAAACTCGTGATTCGTTGGCGTACCAGTTCCGAAGTCAACGTCGTGTCGCTGTCGCGCAACACCCCGTCCGCGTCCGGAGTTGCCGCGCAAATCATCCGACAGGCAAACTCCATTGCCTCCTCAGTGACCGACTGCGCCCGGCGCAGATGCACCAACTCCTCCTCCGACTTGGTACGTCGATCCAGAACAGCCAACTGCGGATCGTACTCAACCTCAATTCCGGTGTCGCGAAGATGCGCGGTGAAGATCATTGGCAACGAACCATCCGTTCGCACCCGATCAATGCCGTTGCGGCGCAGGCACTCGGCGCCGGCCTGGGCGAGCGCGGTGTCGCGGTCACCGGACAAGCCACCCTCCGGTTCGTAGTCAGCGGCACAACCGATCTCATCAGCGCGGGCGTGTTTCCGG
>DASCOW010000223.1:0-4540 GCA_036012205.1 Verrucomicrobiota bacterium | reverse complement strand
AAGTGCTTTGGCTCAACCAGGACCTGTGGGTGATGCACGAAAACGGTCCGGGCGGCTCGCCGATTATTTGGAAAGATCTTCTGGTTTTTCACATGGATGGGAGCGGCAAGCAGTCGATCGTCGCGTTGGAGAAAGGCACTGGCAAGCTCGCATGGCAGACGCGTCGCACCGGCTCGATGCATCACAATCCGCAGTTGAAAAAAGCTTACGGCACGCCGGTCGTAACGAGTGTGGGCGGCCGCGAGATCATCATCTCGCCAGCGGCCAACTGGCTCTACGGCTACGATCCGGCGAGTGGCGAAGAGTTGTGGAAGGTCGAGTACGGCACGTTGGGATTCTCGATCGTACCCAAGCCGGTAGTGGGCGATGGGATTGTATACATTGGCACCAGCTTTATGCGTCCACAGCTGATCGCGTTCGATATCACCGGGGCGAAGCCGTTCATCGTTTGGCGCTGCAAGCGTAGTGTGCCTACGATCTCGTCGCCGGTGCTGGTGGGGAATGAGATCTACTTCGTCAACGATTCCGGAGGGATGGTGAGTTGTCTCGACGCCCGGACAGGCAAGGAACATTGGCGCGAACGGATCGGCGGCAATCACTCTGCATCGCCCCTCTACGCCGGTGACCGGCTGCTCTTCCACAGCAAGGAGGGTGAGACCGCAATACTTAAACCGGGGCAGAAATTCGAGGTGCTGGCACGCAACAAACTCGAGGGCGAGCACCATGCCAGCGCCGCTGTGAGCGGTGATGCGCTGTTCTTGAGAACCGACAAGGCACTCTACCGCGTGGAGCAGCAGTAGGCGCGCCTGAAAAGCGCAACCCGTAAATCACCAGTCGATGAGCTTTTTCAAAGTTGAGCGCAAGATTCTCATTCTTTGCGGGATTTATTTTCTGCTTGCGCTTTGTTCGTTGATGGCGAGAGCGACGGCGGACTCGTTTTTTCTCAAGAACTTCGACAAGGGCAGTATCCCGCTGATGATCATGGCGGCCGCCGTGATGTCGAGTGTAGTGGCGGTGTTCGTCACGTATCTGTGCGGGCGGTTCCAGGTTTATGGCGCGATGAAGCTGGCTTTGGGGGTGCTGGCCGTCGCGATGGCGGGTGTGGTCGCCGCAATTTTTTTTGCCGCCGACAAAGTGGTTGCTGTTATCACGTACATGGTTTGCGACGTGGTGGTGGTCACGCCGATGGTTTTGTTTTGGGGCCTGGCCGTCGGGGTGCTTAACCCGAAGGAGTCGAAGCGGTGGTTTGGTTTGATCGGTGCGGCTGGGACGGTGGGCTGCATCGTCGCCGGTTATGTAGTGTCGCTGGCCAGCCGCAGCGAGCGGGTGGACGTGATCTCGCTTGGTCTCGTGACCGGCCTGATGCTGGTCGCGCTCACCGGCTTGGCCAAAACGAACCTGTTCAGCCAAGGCGATGCCAATTCGGGCGGCGCGCCAGCCAAGGCGACGAGTGCGTTTCGGTCGTTCACAGGGATGCTGGGGAGTCGGCAGGCGATGCTGATGCTGGCGCTTGTGGTGCTTTCGACGATGGTGATCTGCCTGATCGATATTCAGTTTAAGTTTCAAGTGGTCAGAGATCACGCGGGGAACCTGAACCAATTCTTCGGTCAATTTTACACGTACAGCAGCATCGCTCAACTGGTGCTGCAATTGTTCATTGTGCGCACGATTTTGACCAAGGGCGGCGTGATCACGGCGATCACAATGCTGCCGGTGATGCTGGTGATCTCGTCAATTTGTGCGCTGGCGCTTGACACTGAAAAGGGCGTGTACGCCGGCAAGTTTATTTGTCAGGTGATCTTTTTCACGATCGAGTACGTGGGGCTACAGATGCTGTTTCTCGCGGTAAAAAAACAGTCGCGCGGCCAAATGAAAAGCGTGATCGACGGTCTGGCCCGACCGGCCACAATCGCGGTTTCGAGCTTGGTGATCACGGCGACGCTGGCGTTTTGGCATGACAACTCGGTGGTGCGCCTAAACACAGTCGTCATCGTGATCGGCTGCGTATGGGTGGTCGTCGCTTGGCTGAACTACCGGCAGTACCTCGCCTCGCTGGTGGGGATGCTCGACTCTCATGTAATCGATTTCGACGACGAAACTACCGTGATGATGGACTCTCGATTCGATTCGCAACTCCGCGATTCATTGTCTAAGGCGAGTGATGTCGAGGCCGGTTTTCTGGCGGACCTGATCATCGGGATGCGCCGGCCGGACTGGCTTGAGGAGTTTCGCGGCATGCTGGCCAGGGAGGACGAAACACTAAAACTGGCGGGCGCGCGGTACCTGGCTGAGTTTGGCGATGCGGCTGATCGTGAACGAATCCTCGAGGCGGTGAAAGATGCCACGCCGCGTCTTCGCACGGAGGCGGTCAACTGTCTCGGCGCGAGCTGCGAGGGACAGGAGTTCCGCATTCTCGAGCCGTTTCTCGATGATCCCGATCCGGGTGTGCGCTGCGCCAGTGCGGCGGTGCTGCTCAACTCCGGCGAACTCTCCATCAATGTCCACGCCGGCAATCTCTTTTACGAGTTTTTGCATTCCGACGACCCGGCAAAACGGCGCTTGGCTGTGCAGTGCCTGTCGAAGATTCGCAATCTCGACACGGCGCTGATCACCGACGAGTTGCTCGACGACCCGGATGACGCCATCAAGCGTGAGTCGATCCACTCGATCGACGCAGCCAAGCTGGAGTCCACCTTTGGAAGGCTGACCGGGCTGATCACGGAGGAGCCGCTGCGACCAGCTATCTCGGCGTGCCTGCAGGCCATTGGCCGACCGGCGGCGGAAATGATCGGGCGGCACCTCGACACGATCGGGTACGGCGATGCGCCGGAGACGTTCCGGCTGCTGACGCAGTCGCTGATCGCTACCAACGAGAGCGGCAAGTCGCCGCGCATCGAGCAGTTCATCGAGCAAGTTGGCAGCGAGACGGCACGTGCGCAGTTGATGATGGACTACTGCGCCACGCTGGGCAGCGCGCGCAGCGACAAGGAACTGACGGCGTTTGCACGGGAGCAGTTGGCTGAGTACGCGCGGCAGGCCGGGTTTTACCGGGAGCAGACGGCCAAGCTGCCGGAGGGCGGTCAGGCGGACGCACTGCGCCTGGCCTGCGGTTATCATTTCGAACTGCGCCTGCAGGTGCTCTTCAAGGTGTTGCGGCTGTTCGATGTCTCCATCGACTACGAGAAACTGTTCCGGGCTGCGGCGAGCGGTGGCGAGAATGCACGGGCCGAGGTCGGCGAGGTGCTCGAGGGCGTGCTTGGCCAAGCGGACGCCGAACGCATCATTGGCTTGGCCAAGCCGGAGCCGGCCGGTGAGCCGGCTGGCTTGGCGCATTTCGTCGAGATCTTTCGCGGGAGCGATTCGCGCTGGATGTTGGCCGGCCTGCTGTGGATGGTGGGCGCCGACGGGTACGCCGGCCATGGCGACTTTGTGCGGGACAGCCTGCGGCATGATGAGGCGGTGGTGCGCGAGACCGCGCTCGAGATTTTTCTGGCCAACGAGCCGAGCGGGGAGGCTGTGGCCAAGCAATGTGAACTTTCGGCCAAGGACGCCTGCGAGACGGTTGTCCGTTTGGCCAAGCGCAAACTCAGCACTCTTTGAATCATGATCCTTGTCCAGAAAATTCTGTTCCTGAAAAATGTGCCCCTGTTCAGCACCATGCCGCCCGACACTCTTGCGTGGGTGGCGGGGGTGGCTGACGAAACCAGCTGTCCTTCCGGCCAGACGATCTTTGAGAAAGGTAGCGAGGGCGATAGCATGTATGTGATAGCCGACGGCTCGGTGCGCATTCATGACGGAGACAAGACACTGGCGAGCTTGCCGCAGGGGGCGTTTTTTGGTGAGTTAAGCATCCTAGACGGTGAGACGCGGTCAGCCGATGCTACGGCGAAATCGGATTGCCTTTTGCTGGTGATTCGTCAGGATTCGTTTCGCCGAATCCTTTCGAAACAGTTCGACGTGGCGGAGAACCTGCTCAAGATTCTCGTTCGTCGGATTCGCGAACAGTCAACCCAGTTACAACAACAAAATGAAGATTAGACTTAATCTGAAATCTTTGTATCGATCGATGCTTGTATGCTCCTTCGGACTTGCATTTGGCTTAGTGGATCACTTGGTCAATGCGCAGGATGCAGAAGCTGATGCTCCCGCAACGGAGGTTGGAGATGTGGGAGGAGGGGCAGAAGATTACCAACCAGCGGAGGAAGGGTATGAGGAAGAGCCAGTTGGAGAATACTTCCCGGCGGCGCCTATCGGCTCCCCGGATAGTGAACTAAACTTCCAAACCTATGGGTTGAGCTACATGCAGAGCGACCGTGTGATCGCGTTGCTTAAGGCACTGGGCTACGCGACAGTGGAGTTCGCTTGGTCTGAAGGTGAGTCGATCAACGAGAGAATCTATTCTGTTTTACAGGAGGGGGAAAGCTATCCTTTGGTGATCAAGCTTATCGACACCAACAAGACCAGCTTGCTTGAGTTATCTCCGGACGGAGTTGAAAGACAAGAGACCGGGCTTGGGGGAACTTATCTGCACCAACAAACC
>DASCOW010000222.1:0-2528 GCA_036012205.1 Verrucomicrobiota bacterium | reverse complement strand
GTGATCTTGATGGAGAACGTCCCATTGCCGAGTTTCACATCAGTCATCGGCAACTGCTCCCACGGCTCAAGCTCTGCCATTGCATCCATGCCGACGCGCCCGGGGCCACCGGCCCATTTTTGGTGCAAGGCATCCACCCTCTCATCACCGGGAGCCCGCTTAGAGAGGAGAAAACGAGCCAGCTCGACACCGGAGCGGCCGAGCCAGTCCATGTCGGGGTTGAAGCGGGTGTTGCGGGCCAGCTTGGTCTCGACGCGCATGGAGTAGGCAAAGCCGGTCACGATCACCGTCAGCGCCGCAACGATGATCATCACGATTATCAAGGCGATCCCGCGATCGCGCTTGGCCAAGCGGAGAGTCACGGCTTGCCTCCTCCGCGTGAACTTCCTCCGCCACCCCTGCTTCCACCCCTTGATCCGCCGCGGTCTCGACTGTCACCAAAGTTTCCATTCGGCCCTCGCCTGCTTCCACTCGAGCCTCGCGAATTGCCCCCAGAGCGGTTGAACATGTTTCCGCTTGGGTACCGCGGGCCGTCCCCACGCGAACTGCCTCCCCTGTCCCTTGGATCTCTTCCTCCCGAGCCGCGTGCACCGCCGCGCCCGGCGGCTCCAAGTTGAAACTCTGCCGGCACAGCCGACGAGGCCAGCGCGATCATCTTGTGGTTCTCAAACACCGACTCGCCGTGCCGAAATGCGAGCGTGACATGCGCCATCACCGGCAACTCGTTTGTGTAAAGCCATTCCTCCTCCCACTCCTCCGCGCCGTCAGGCAGAAACTTCACGCTGAACGCCACGACGTCGTTGGCGAGCACGAGCGGATTTTCCGAGTCATCGATGTTTGCCTCGTAGAGGAACGGTTGCTGGCGCAGCACCAACCGGCCAAGGCCGTTGGTGCCCGGCTCCACCGAGAAATTCACCCGCCGCATTGGCTGGTACTCGAACAACGCGCTGCGCGGGAAGGTCTCAGGCAGGTGCGACACAAAACTCAGGTAAGTGGAGTCGCCGCCCTCGGCTATAAACGTGTAGTTGGTCTCGTTGGCGAGGAAGTATTTGACTGAGCCCAGCGACTGCTCGAGCGCGCGCATCGCGATGCGTTTACGCTGGGCATCCGCCGAAGCCTCGAGGCCAATGCGCGTGGCACGGTGGATCGCGGTCCAGCTCGTGTAAATGCCGGTGATGATCAGCGTGAAGATCGACAGCGCGATCAGCACCTCGATCAGCGTGAACGCCAAAAACCGTGAACCGCTGGCCGAGCGCAGGATCTCGTTGCTAAGTTTTTTGGCAAGCAGCTTCATCGTCCTCGGGTACGCAATTGCTGGTTTTGGCGAGAGCTGGAAGAGGAGCGGCTTTGCCTAGATTGGGAGGTGCGCGATGAGCCAACCCTTGAGCGCGAGATACCGTTGGCCCCATCCCCCTGACCGCGGTACATCAACACGCTATGCCTCTGCGCCGAACCACCAGGGCCGTTGAGGGTAATGTCCACCTGATACAACCCCTGATCGTCAATGTCGCCGCCCGCCTCCTCGAGCGCGGGATACATGTAAACTTCACGTGTCCAGTTCCAGCCGGGGTAGTGATCGCCGAAGTCGCCCGTCTCGAAACCCTCCTCGACCACATTGGTCAGCGACAACTCGGAAGCCACCCAGCCGATGTCCGGCTCGACAAACTCCAGTCGACGCGCCGTGTTGAGGCTCTGCGTCGTGAGCGAAAGCAGCGCGAACATGCAGATGAAAAAGATGCCCATCGCGATCGTCACCTCGATCAGCGAAAAGCCGCCGCGCTTGGCCAAACGCCCTCTGTCAGTAACGCACAATCTCATACTCCGTCTTGATGTAAGCCAGGCCGGTCACCGAGTCCAGTTGCACAAACCGCAACACCGCATCGCCAAACTCGTGCCGCATCCCGATGGTAAACTCGTCCGACGTACCGTTGGGGTAAAACGTAACCTCGATCTGGTCCTCGTCCATCGGGTCGCCGAAGTTCACGGAAATAAAATGGATGGCCACCTCGTCGTGAATCCGGCCATTGAACCCGATGCCTCCGCTTGGCTTGGGCGCCGGCTTGGGTGCCTCGTCCAGATAGCCGGCCATGTCGCTGTTGACGTTTTCGGCCTGGACCGGCTTGGGCGCTCCGCCACCGCCGCCGGCACTGATGATGAAGCCTGTGCCCTCCTCTGCGCCACGGATGGTCACCCGGGCCGTGCTGCCGGACAGTATCGCCTGCCGGCGCGCAGCCGCGCAGGCCTCCATCACGGCATTGAGGCTCTCGCCAAGCGGTGTTCGGTTGCCTTGCACCATTCGCGGCACGCCGATCGCAATGATGATCATCATCAGGCCCATCACCACCATCAACTCGATCAGCGTGAAGGCCGAGACGGCGGCGCGGCGCGAGTTGGCGCGGGTTGGGCTCATTACCGGGCAATGTTGTTAGTGATCGTGAAGAGCGCCTGCAGGATGCTGAACAACAGCCCGCCCACGCCGACGGCCATCATGATGATCATCGCCGGCTCGATGAGGTTGGTCATCACCC
>DASCOW010000221.1:0-8688 GCA_036012205.1 Verrucomicrobiota bacterium | reverse complement strand
TTGCTGTTCCATGTCAATGGTTACGACTCGGAAGAGAAACTACCGGGGAAGCAACGGGCGGTAAAGGCGACGATGCTCTTTTATATGGGACCGTCTATGTCACATCGGATATGGTAACGTTTGCGCCATGACGAACGGGTCAATAGACTATGTGCACTGCGTGGCTGTCAGTCCGAACACAACTTATCTCACCTGGGAGAAACCACTGCTGACCTTAGCATCGGAGTGGTTGCTCGCCGGGGAACCTGGCCATACGGCTGACTTGAGTGGCACACTGCTGCTATTGCCGACGCGCCAAGCGGGGCGCCGGTTGCGTGAGGCGCTTGCGGCTGAGATGGCCAAGCGTGGTGGCGGCATTTTTCCACCGCAAACGGCGACGCCGGCTGTTCTGCTCGCCGCCGCAGAGTCCGCTGCCGAACCGGTTGCCGGTACGCTGGCATGTATCTGGCATTGGGTGAACGTTTTGCAGGACGGAACGCTAGGGCGTTATCAGGCGCTTTTCCCTCGGTTACCGTCGGTGGTTGATTTTAACTGGTGTCGTCTGATGGCGCGGTCGCTGCACGAGTTGCGTGGTACGCTCGCCGATGCCGATTGGGACTGCGCCGCCGTGGCTGCGTCGGAGCATTGTGAACGCGAATCGCTCCGATGGAAGGACTTGGCCAAGCTCGAGTCGGTTTACCGAGCATCGCTGTCCAATGTGGGCTTGCGCGATGTTCACGATGTCAAGCGGGCCGCTGCGGCCCAACCGGTGTTGCCGGAAGGGATCCGTCGGGTCGTGCTGATGGGCGTCACCGATCTGTCGCCGCTCGTTCAGTCTGCGCTTGGCCAAGCGGCAGAGCAGGGGATGACAATTGAGTCTCTGATATTCGGCCCGGAAGGGGGCGAGTTGCAGTTTGACGATTGGGGCCGGCCGGTGCCGGAGCGCTGGACCAGTCGCGATCTATCTCTTGCCAACAAGCAGATTCATCCGTCGCTGGACGAACGCGGCCAAGCCCGCAGTGTGGCCAATTGGCTGAAGCGCTACAAAGGAAAAGTTTACGAAATAGTCGGTGTTGGGACGGCCGATCCCGGGGTGATTCCGCATCTTGAGCGTGAGTTGGCCGAGGCTGGTATTCGGCATTTTGATCCGGGTGGGCGATCGATCCGGCGCACATCGCTCTATGCCTTTCTGCAGTCGCTGTTGGCGGTGCTGCAGAATCCGACTTTTGGCAACGCAGATTCGTTTCTCCGTCTACCGGACGCGTGGGGTTGGTTGGCGCAACAGGATGACTCGATCCAGCCCACTGCGCTGTTGCATGGGCTGGACGAGTTACGGTTGAAACATTTGCCCTCGGATCTCTCGGCAGCGGTGAAGCTTGATTTCGTCAAGCGGCGAGAGGATGAAAAGATCGGCTATCGCATTACGGCTCGATCGGCGTTGCGGCTACTGCAGCGAGTTTTGGGTGAGTTGACAAGCGAGGCTTTATCGACCGGCTTGGTCTGTTTCTTGAAAAAGGTCTACGCGGATCGCGAGTTTGATAGCACAAATCCGGATGATGAAACCTGCGTCGAGGCGTTCGGCCAATTGAACGAGCGCCTGGCCAAGCTCGACGCGGCCGTGCCGGCCGCTGCCCAGCGTAACGCAGCGGCGGAGTTGGGCTTGGTGCTCGACGATCTCGCCCGTGAATCGCTTTTTCCAGAGCGGCCAACGGACACGGTAGACTTACAGGGCTGGCTCGAGTTGGCGTGGGAGGACGCGCCGCACTTGATCGTGGCAGGCGCCAACGAGGGGCTTCTGCCAGAGTCGATTCATGGTGACCGGTTTTTGCCGGAGAGCATCCGTGTGCCGCTTGGCCTGCGCACCAATGAGGATCGGATTGCCCGGGACGCATGGCTGCTGGAACTGTTGGTGGAGAGCAGGAGTGTTGAGGGGCAGGTGGATTTCCTAGTGGGACGCCAGCGCAACAACGGAGATCCGCTCAAGCCGTCGCGCCTGCTGTTCCGCTGCCCGGATGTGGAGTTGGCTGGGCGAGTGGAGTATTTGTTCGACAAGCTGCCGCCGGATGCACAGCCGCCCGCGTGGACGGCGAGTTGGCCGTTGCGCATCGGAGCGCTCAAGCCGGTGCAGAGTCTCAGTCCCACATCGATCAAGGCTTATCTGGCTTGTCCGTACCGGTTTTATCTGCGTCATGTGGAGCGAATGGAGGCGCAGGATTTCGAGCAGCGTGAGCAGGACGCACGCGGTTTCGGCTCACTGGTGCACCGCGTGTTGGAGGCATTTGGGAACGACGAAAAAAACCGCAACTCAACATCGTCCGATGCGATTTATAAATTCCTAGCCGCCGAGCTGAAGCGACAGGTTGAGCTGGATTTCGGGGCACAGCCACCGCTTCCGTTGCGTGTGCAGCAACAGATCATTGAGCGGCGGCTGCATCACGTGGCAGTGGTGCAGGCTCACGAGCGGGCCGAGGGCTGGGAGATTATCGAGGCAGAGCGGTGGTTTGAGGAGTCGCTGGACGGGATGCCGATCCGCGGTTGCATCGATCGCGTTGAGAAAAACAGGGAAACCGGCGCGGTTCGCGTGCTTGATTACAAAACATCCGGCACCGCAAAGAAACCGACCGAGGCACATTGGGGTGCTTATCAAGAGAAGCGAGACGCGAACACTGTGCCCGAATACGCAAGGACGGAGGGCATCAAGGTGAACAAACGAGCCGGAGCACGGCGGTGGCTGGATCTGCAACTGCCGCTCTATGCCTGGGCGATCGCGGAGGAACACGGCACGGAAGTGAGCGTTGGGTATTTCAATATTCCCTCCGTTGGCACGGACACCGGCGTTTCGCTGCTGGCGCCGTTTGATGCGGAGGTTAAACAGTTGGCGTTGGACTGCGCGCGCGGTGTGGTGAAGGATATCGGGTCGGAACGGTTTTGGCCACCAACGGCCAAGCTGAAATACGATGACTTCGGGGATATTTTATTTGATCAACCGGAGAGCACGGCGATCAAGCCCGGAGAGGTGGCGGTATGAGCCGGATTTCAAACACAATGATTCGCGCCTCGGCCGGATCAGGGAAGACATTTCAACTCACCAACCGATTTATCCGGTTGCTACTCTGCGGTCAGGCGCCGGAACGGATCATCGCGTTGACTTTTACGCGTAAGGCTGCCAGCGAGTTTTTCGTGGGTATATTAAAAAAATTATCCAAGGCTGCGATCGATCCCGTTGAGGCCGAAGAGTTGGCCAACGGTGTGGACCATCACAGTGCCGGGCCGGCGGAGTTTCGAGCTGCGTTGCGTCTGTTGGTGAACAGCATGGGCCACCTGTCTCTGGGCACGATCGACAGTTTTTTCCACCGGGTGCTGGGGCTGTTTTCAAACGAATTCGGGCTCGGCGGCCAGTTTGAAATGATGGATGAATTCCAGAAAGCGCAGGCGCGCTTGGCTGTGCTTGAACATATACTGGCGAACCGGCAGGTGAAAAAAAACGAGCAGGACGACCTGATCAAATCGTACCAACTGGCCACGGTGGGCAGGAACAATCGCAACTTTGTCGGCTCGTTCGCACAGCATTTGGAGGATTGTCACGAGTTGTTGTTACGCGTGCCTGGTGCGGACCGTTGGGGTGACTCCGCCCGCATATGGCCGGCTGGCAATCCGTGGGTGAGGGAGAAGGCGGAACTGCCGGACTTGGTGGCCGACTGGCGTGAGTACATCGGTGGGGATGGGATTTTCACCGACGAACTGCATCGTAACTGGAACACTCTCGCCGATTATCTGGAGCAGTGGTCACCGGGCAAGGGGCTGTTTAAAAAGACACCGAGGCTTGTCACGCAGGCGGTGGAGGGTCTGACTGATCTGGAGTGCGGCGAATGGGAATTTGTACACCGAAAAAAAACCTACTCGGTGTCAGTGAACTTCAGCCAAAAACTGGCTCGTGTCCTGCGCTATTGCATCGCTTGGGAGTTGGAGACGAAGCTGGAGCGCACGCAGGGGATTCATGGCCTTCTGGATTCATTTGAGAAGCAGTATGATTCGAGAATCCGCCGGGCAGGCCGACTGATGTTCAGTGACTTGCCTCTGCTGCTCGCACCGGCCGGGGATCGGGCGTTGCTCGGCGGTAAGGGTCCGGATCAGCTTGACCTTGAGTACCGCCTCGATGGTTCGTATGACCACTGGCTGCTCGACGAGTTTCAGGACACCAGCACCGTACAGTGGCGTGCGGTGGCCAATCTCATTGACGAAGTGGTGCAGGATGCAAGCGGCGAGCGGACTTTCTTTTGCGTCGGCGACCAGAAGCAATCCATCTACCAATGGCGCGGCGGGGATCCCCGGTTGTTCGACCGAGTGGAGATGTTTTACGGCCAAGGGGAGGGCGGTGAATTTGAGACCGACTCTCTCGATGTGTCGTGGCGCTCATGTCCGGATGTCCTCGCGATGGTCAACCATGTTTTTGGTGACACCGGGAAACTCGAACTTTTCGATGAAAACCGTACCGCCGCCGAGCGTTGGGCGGACATTTGGCATGAACACAAGTCCGCTGACAACCGGATCGAAGACAAAGGTCACTCGCAATATCTTCAGGTGGATGACAAGGAAGACCGCTGGCCGGTGGTGGCGCAATTACTCGAGCAACTTCAGCCCATCGCGAATCGGCTCGAGTGCGCCATCCTCGTGCAGACCAACAAGGCCGCCCGCGCATTGGTGAATTACCTTCGCGGCGCGGGGTTGGGCATGCCGATCGTTGGCGAGTCGGGCACGAATCCCGGTGTGGACAACCCGCTTGGAGTGGCGCTGCTCTCGCTCTTCCGCGCAGCGGCGCATCCGGGGGATCCATTTAGTGCCGGGCACGTGCGACTCACCCCCTTGGCCAAGGTTTTGCCGGATGACCCGGGTGAAAGGCAGGAAGTGTTGCGGAACGTCCAGCGTGGCATTTACCGGCGTGGTTTCGAGGCCGAGGCACGCGAGTGGATCCATCGGATTGAGGCAGAGTTGGACGATTTTGGGCGCTGGCGCGCTTCGCAGTTTCTCGAGTTGACTAGGCAGTTTGACCAGAGTGGCAGCTGCGACATCGACGCCTTTCTTCGCTTTGTACCCACTCGGGAAATCACCGAGGCCAGCGGTGTCAGTGTTGTGCAGGTCATGACAATTCACAAGGCCAAGGGATTGACATTCGACATTGCCATCGTTCCTGACCTTGAGGGCAATCGGCTTGATCAGGCACGGAACGAGGCCCTCCATACCCACCAAACGAAGGACGGCGAGACGGACTGGATTCTGGACCTGCCCAGCAGGGATGTCTGCTTGCAGGACAAGCCGTTGAAGAATGCGGTGAGTGAGGCTCGTTCCGAGGCATGTTATGAAAGTTTTTGCAAACTGTACGTCGCGCTCACCCGTTCAAGTCATGGGCTGTATGTTGTCACCAGCAAGCCTGGCAAACCTCAAAATTACTCACAACTATTGACCACAACCTTAGCCGATAACGATAGCAAGCCGTTCGGGGATGGATCAGTGCCAGCTCGGGTTATGTTTGAATCCGGTAGTTTCGACTGGGTGGAGGCCAAGCGCACAGAACCCCCCAAGCCGGTCGAGGAACCGGGGCTTGTCCAGGCCAAGCGTACCCATGTACGCCTAGCCCGGCGTCGGGCATCGACTCACAGTCACACTGTTTTGTTTGGTGCGCAACTGTTTGCACTAGGCGGATCGGATGCCGTTTCGTTCGGCTTGGCTGTCCACAAGGTTTTCGAGCAGATTGAGTGGGCGGATGACATGACCTTGGCCAAGCTGAAATTGCTGAGGGAAACGATGCAAGGGGAGGCGGTCGACGAAGTGGCACGGTGCCTGGCCCACGAGGCATTGGCCAAGCGCTTGGTCAAGCCGGAGGGCGAAGTAAAACTGTGGCGTGAGTGCGCCTTCGATGTGATTGTCGATAACGAGATGATCTCCGGTGTGTTCGATCGGGTGCATCTATTCCCCGCCCGCGCCGAAATCATCGACTACAAAAGCGACAGGGTGGTAGATGAAGAAGCGCTGCACCAAGTCACCAAAAAGTACACTCCACAAATGACGATCTATCGTCAGGCCTTGGCCAGGCTCACCGGCCTTGCCCAGTCAGCCATCCATTGCAGCCTTCTCTTTACGCACTCAGGTACAGTGGTTGAGGCGTAAAAAAACCGCGCAGGTTGAGCGCGGTTTTTTTGAAACGGCCTGCCACCAGACGTTACACGTCCTTCCACGTGCGATCCTTGGCGGAGGCAAGGACGGCGTCGCAGACCTTGGCAGTTTCGAGTGCGTCGCGGAAGGTTGGTCGGCACGACTCACCGCTATCGAGGCTGGCGAGGAAGTCGGCCACTTGGTGGACGAAAGTGTGCTCGTAGCCGATGCAGAGGCCCGGCACCCACCATTTGTCCATGTATGGCATGTCGCCGTCGGTGATGTGCACGTTCCGCCAGCCGCGGGTGGTCGACTCGTCGCGGTGATCGAAGTATTCGAGTCGGTTGAGATCATGCAGATCCCATCGAATCGATGCGTCAGCGCCGTTGATCTCAAAAGTGTACAGTGCCTTATGTCCTCGGGCGTAGCGCGTGGATTCAAAAAGGCCAAGCGAGCCGTTCCCAAAGTGGCAGTGGAAGATGCAGGCATCGTCGATGGTCACTTCCTGTTTCTCGCCGGTGGCGGTGTGGACACGTTCCTTGATGAATGTCTCGGTAACAGCGGACACATCGGCGATACTACCGTTCAGCCAAATGGCGGTGTCGATGCAGTGGGCAAGCAAATCGCCAGTGACGCCACTACCGGCGGCCGCCGCATCCAGACGCCAGAGACCTTCGCCGCCTTGCGGGAGGTCGGCGCTAATGGTCCAGTCCTGAAGGAAATTAGCGCGGTAGTGGAAAATCTGGCCGAGTTTGCCGCTGTCAACGATCTGCTTGGCCAGGGTGACGGCAGGCACGCGCCGGTAGTTGTACCAAACCGTGTTCGGCACGCCGGCTTTCTCGACGGCATCGACCATCGGCAAACTCTCTTCGGCCGTGCGTGCCAGGGGCTTTTCGCACAACACCATCTTGCCCGCCTCGGCGGCAGCGATGGCCACCTCGGCGTGCTGGTCGTTGGGCGTGCAAATGTCGATAGCGTCGATGTCGTCGCGCTTAAGCAATTCGCTCCAGTCGGTTTCGTGGCTCTCGTAGCCCCACTGTTCCGCAAAAGCTTTCGTGCGCTCTTCCGTGCGGCCGCAGACGGCCTTGAGCACGGGACGATGGCCGAGATCCGGGAAAAAATCGCTGACGCGCTTGTAGCCGTTCGAGTGGGTGCGGCCCATGAAGCCGTATCCCACGAGTCCGATGTTCAGGGTTTTCTTTTCACTCATGATTTCAAAAGTTTATTCCCAGCCGTGCGCCTCTCGGACATCGATCATCGCCTTGAGGATGGTATTCCAGGTCTCGGGGTTCTCCAGCGTGGTGTTGGGGAACATGCAGCCGTCCCAGCAGATATGCTCGATACCGCGATCGGCGGCATCTTTAAGCCAGTAGCCAGCACAGCGGGTGATATCGAGTTTGCCATTGGGATCGTCGGCGGGGCAGTGTTTTCCGGTCTTGTCGTGGTCGCCGGCGCCATGCACTTCGCCGTCATTTTGGGCCACGTGGAAGTCTATAGTCCAAGGGCGGAGCTTGTCTGTCATCTGCTCGTAAGCCGGCCAGAATTCTTCGTCGCTGTAGCCTTCCTTCACGAGGGCGTGCTCCGTGGCGTTGTAGCCGAGGGTATAAAGATAGGTATGCGCGAGGTCGGCTTGGAAGCCTAATGCTTGAGGCATCCCGACACCCTCGAGAATATCAAGCATATCTTTCCAACTGTGCATGCCGGCCCAGCAGATTTCACCCTCGGCAGCGAGGCGTTCGCCGTGGTCAGCGGCGATGGTTGCGGCCTCTTTGAATGTGTCGATGATGGTTGCGGTGTTCGCGGCGGCATCCTCGCGCCATTTCTCCACGCCAAACTCAGCGGAGTCGATGCGGATAACGCCGTACTTGCGTGCGCCGTGCTCGTTGAAAATTTTCGCAATGCGACAGGCCATCTTCACCGCATCGAGAAACTTGCCGCGTTGCTCGGCGTTGCCCATTGCTGAATCGCCAACGGTGCCGGGCCAGATAGGAGCCACCAGTGAGCCGATGTCGAATCCCTTGTCGGCGATGAGATCGGCGATAGACTTTAACTCGTCGTCAGTGGCGTTGGGATCGGTGTGTGGCAGGAATAAAAAATAATCGATGCCGTCAAACTTCTGGCCTTCCGCCTCGGCGGCAGCGGTGAGGTCAAGCATGTGCTCAAGGCTGATGGGTGGTTCCTGGCCTTCGTCGTCGCCCTTGCCGACGAGCCCGGGCCACATGGCATTGTGTAACTTGGGTGTACTCATGGTTTTGATTGGTTTAAGCTGTAAATCCGAAATTCGGGCCGGACATTTTGGGAGAGAGCAGTCCGCAGGTCAAGTCGTTGATTGCTAATCCGGCTAGGCGCTTGCCCAAGCGATTGGGGGATTATGCTTGCACCTTTGGCTACAGATGGGTAGGAAGTGCTCCCCCTTTTCGGGGATTCCCACGATGCCCGCGTGGCGGAATTGGTAGACGCGCATGATTCAGGTTCATGTCCCAGCAATGGGGTGCAAGTTCAACTCTTGCCGCGGGCACCATCTGTTTAGGTAACAAACTAAGCCCAATTTCACTGTTT
>DASCOW010000220.1:0-3278 GCA_036012205.1 Verrucomicrobiota bacterium | reverse complement strand
TGGATCGTGTCGATTGCGAACGCGCCGTGCGGCTTGCCGACGACGCCCCGCGTGGTCAGCGGCGGCCACAGGCCGGAGCCGCCCTTGGCCAGGCGCGACGGTGACTCAATGGCAGCATTCGCTTTGGTCAGGGTCACGATTGACTCCGCTTGGCCAAGCGGCGCCTGCATGATGAGCACCTTGGCCAGGCGCTTGGCTGCGCCGGGCTTGATCGTCAGCAACACGCGGTCGTTCTCCACCGCCAAGCCGGCGTCTTGGCCTAGGGCGACGATCCAGAGCGTCTCGTCGCCGGCGGGGAGGTGTGCCACGTCCAAGCCGTCGATCTTTTGCAGCACTGCAGTCGTTCCACGCTTGGCGGCGATCAGGCCGGTCAGTGACTTGGCCACCTGGGCGAACTCAAGCGTGCGCATGAGCAACAGTTGGCCATCGGCGTGGGCGGCCCACGGCGTCTCGAGCACCCCAGTTTCGCCGATGGTATAGCTGAGCACCACGCGGTTGCCGTGCCGGTACAGGCCGCGATACTTGGCCCAGTTGCGCGGGAGCGAACCGAGTTGGCCCGGGCGTGGATTGTCCTGTTTGCTGTGGTGCGCCCAGCCCGGCGTGACACCGTTGGCGAACAGGATGTGGCCGTTTGGCTTGGTGCTGCCGGTCAGGCCGTATCTACTTGGGTCAAACTCGAGGAACCCGTCCGTCCACGCTGCGCTGTAGCCGAGCAACTCGGTGTTGAAACAAAGCGTGGCCTGTGACATGTCGCCGACCTTGATGGCAATGCCCTTGAGCGTGCGCCCCTGCGGCGTGTTGATGGCAGCGCTCATGAAAGGCCCGACGTCGGTCTGGTTCCATCGTCCGTCCGCCCAGTCCCCCTCGACCTGGTCGGCTACGGTCTTCATTGCGGTTGTCGCCGGAGTGGTTTTTTCCGCCTGGCCAAGCGCGCTCAGCAAACAGCAGAGTAACAGCACGGCAGTAAAAAGTTTCGATCGGAGGGAAAACGAGAATTGCACGCGCAGGATGCTGCCCAAGCTCGCCGGCATGTCAAGCGAGAGAGGAAGCCGGGGCTTGCGCAGGAACGGCAACTTGCGCAAGCATTCAGCCCGTGAGGGAGTACCTGACTGAGAAACTGCCAGGGCAGGCCGCCGAGTGGCTGCCGAGGATCGGCTCCGCGCTGCTGGTCCTGTTTGTCTTTTGGATACTGGCCATCGTGGCGCGGAAGGTGGTTCGCAAGGCCGGCGAGGCCGCCAGGATCGACTCGAGCGTGATCAGCCTGCTCTCTCGCTCGGCGCATATCGTATTGATGGTGGTCGGACTGGTCACGGCGCTGGGCACGCTGGGCATCGATGTCTCAGCGATCGTGGCCAGCCTGGGATTGACCGGCTTCGCGGTGGGGTTTGCGCTGAAGGACTCAATCAGCAACCTGTTGTCCGGGGTGCTGATCCTGATCCACAGGCCGTTCAACGTGGGTGACTCGATCAAGGTCAAGACGTTCGAGGGGCTGGTGAGCGCTATCGATCTGCGTTATACGCGGCTGGAGCAGAACGGTGAAAAAATTCTCGTGCCCAACTCGCTGCTGTTTACCAATCCGATCAGCATTCTTCCTGAATCGTCGGGTGAAAATTGAACAATCGCTCAGCTACGACTGTCGTAATCCCCGGTTTTCTACCGCTCGAGATCGAGTTCAGCATTGAAAACAAATTTCAAAACAGGTGACGTACTGTCAATCGCCCTGCTAGCAGGCTTGGCTTGTACCCCGGTGGTTGTTGCTGACAAGGCAAAGTTTTACTCGTCGGGGAGCAGTGCTGTGTTCAAGAGCCGTGCCAAGGATATCCACTCTGGAGCCGGGCAGAGCAGCCTCAACCGCGCAAAGTCGATGAGCGGTGTTGGCGGTGCCATCTTTCCCAGCGGCAGTTCATCGATCGATCGGGCGACGTCCAAAAAACTACTCAAGCTTTTTGATCAGAAGAAAAACTGGATGTTTCGGGAGTTGGGCAAGGATGACGAGATCGGCGGCGTTGGCGAGGAGTGGCCACAGGAGAACGGCCTGCTTGGCAATGAAGAGAGCAGACAGGGCAATCCTTTTGCCAAGTCTCGGGGAGTGGTTGGGAGTTTTTTGTACGCAGACGAAAAGGAAGAGGCGCGATCCAGGCAAAAAAACAAGCATCGGCGTCAGCCGGAAGCGCTATCGGGCGAGAAAGAGGAAAGGGAACTGAGGGAGGCAGAGTTTGCGATGGATCCGGATGAGCTAAAAACGGAGAGCAAAAAAAAGAAGGCATTGCTGTTCCTTGCCGGCTCGCCGTTTACGGCAAAGACGGCACTCGCTGATTTTTCACCTTTTTCGCGCGAGGGTGCCAAGTCTGCGGATCCATTCAAGACACGGGGCAACACGCCGGGCCGGAGGGGTGTTCGGGTGGAGGCGGGCCAAGTAGAGGGAGAAGCTCGTTCAGGATTTTTCCAGCAACGGAACAAAAACGGGGTGAAAGATTTTGGCAAGTCGAATTTTTTCAGTTCCAAGCCGGGAGGCTCGGGTAAGGGTGCGCTTGGCCTTGATCCGATGAGTTTTGGCCGGGGCTTGGCCCCGAAACCGTATACCCCGGTAACCGGTGTTGGGGAGACATCGGCCGGCTTCAAGTTGCCGCCGGGCTTGGCCACGCCGTCGTTGGTGGGCAACCCGTTATCTTCGAGCCTGTCCGCTCCCTCGGCGGCTGCGAGGCGGGAGTTGCCGCTGCTGTTCCAGTCGAGAGGCCGGCAGCAACCAGCCACCCGCAGCGGATTACTCAACCAAAAGCCGGGTACCGGCGGGAGGAAGCCGGGCCGGGGTTTCTGAGAGCGTCCGCTTGACCGCTCCCAACCAACTGTGGCTCACTGTCCGGCCTTGAGCGACCACGCAGCTAAGATCAGGTTTCCTGAAGGCATCCAAAGCCTGTTCTGGTTTTTCTTCTTCAATTTTCTGTCGTGCCAAATCATCATGGACAGTCCGGTTTTTCTGTACGCGGAGAGACTGGGTGCCAGTGCCACGGTGATGGGACTCATTGCCGGGATGATGCCGCTGATGGTCATTTTTCAAATCCCCGCAGCTGCGCATGTGGGGCGTTGGGGTTACAAGCGGTTAATTACCATCGGCTGGTCGCTGCGGTTGTTTTTTGTGTTCGGCCTGGTGTTCGTGCCGTTGCTCGACGGCGTGATCAACCAGCAGAGCCAGCTTGCCCTGGTGCTCGTGCTGTTGTTCTCCTTCAACGTCGTGCGCGGCATTGCCAGTTGCGCATGGTACCCGTGGATTCGAGGCT